>JAKFUJ010000384.1 GCA_021732805.1 Betaproteobacteria bacterium
TAATCTCCGGCTTGCAACCGGTTGCCCCAGATGATTTCCATCCGCCGCTCTTCGCCGGCCGCGGTCTTGAAAGTCAGGAAGAAGCGCGCAGGATGATCGTCCCCTTCGCGCGTGCGCTCATCCAGCGTGCTGGTAATCGGCTGCTCGATAAACCAGCGCCAGCGCAGAAACCGGTATTCCGCCAGATCGAAATCGACGTGGCGGAACAGCATGGAAGCCGTGCCCCGGGTTTCGGCGCGCAATGCCGGAACTCCATCCTTGACCGCGAAGCTCATCTGCATCGGGCTGCGGGTCCAGAACGTGCGGTGGTACCAGCCGGCCGGCAGCGGGTCCAGAGAAAACGGCACCGAAAAATCCATCACCGTCACTTCCGGCTGACCTTTGGCCACAAGCACGTTGGTGCGATCCGCTGCGTGCAAAAAACCGCCGATCAACAGCAAAACACAGAACAGGAAAAAACGCATGGGATTGGACTCAGTTCACGGGCGCGGATGCGAAGACATCATCCGGTCATCATGCCATGCGTACCGGAATCGCACACAACATTTACGCAGCACGCCTGCGTGAATTTTCTGTTACAACGGTTACCCGACAGGCGATGACACACATGACCACTTCCCGGATAATCCTCGGCCTGCTCGGCTGGCTGTCGCTGGCCTTTCTCGCTGCCGCCATCGGCGGCCATGCTTCCATCAACGCCGGCACTTTCTACCAGCAACTTGCCCGCCCCGATTGGGCGCCGCCGGGATGGCTGTTCGGCCCGGTATGGACCGCGCTGTACCTGATGATGGGGATCGCCGCATGGCTGGTCTGGAAAGAACGCGGATTGCGCGCAGCCAGCGGCGCACTGTCGCTGTTCCTGATGCAACTGACGGCGAATGCACTGTGGACATGGCTGTTTTTTGCCTGGCAACGCGGCGCGCTGGCATTTATCGAAATCCTGGTGCTGTGGGCGTTGATACTCGGAACAAGCATCGCGTTCTGGCGCATCAGGCCAATGGCAGGCGTCTTGCTGCTGCCTTATCTTGCCTGGGTTACTTTTGCCGCGGTGCTGAACTACACCGTGTGGCAGCTCAATCCGGCCTTGCTGGGCTGATCCCAAACAAACTGCGCCCGCCATACCGCATGGATATGGCAGGCGCCGGGCTTGCACCGCTTTCGTTATTTGGGTGTTCCACCCGACTCATTCCACACAAATACCACCCTCCGGTGTTTACCAGACTGGATATCAACACTCTGCTGCTTGCTCACACCTTCGCTGACGGCTTCAATCTGATATTTCCCCGGCGGCAGGTGCGCCAGCAGGAAAGGTCCGCCGGAATCGGCATTGAGCACCACTTTGCCGGACTGCCGCACGGTGACTTTCACGCCTGCAAGATAAACATCGTTCGGCACGGCTTTTTGCGCGAACAGCAGTTCCAGCGGATATTTTGACGCCGCCTGCTTGAACGCCGCCGCCACGTCGGCGCCTACACCGCCGGTCACATAACGCACGTTGCCCTGCTTCACTTCGGCGGGCAGGGTTTCAGCACCCATTGCCGGTGACAGGTAAACCATGCTGGTAACCAGAAACGATGCTGCAAATTTTGTCGCACTGAATTTCATTTCAATCTCCTCAAGCGATTAAGAATCGTCTGTTGTAAATTATTCAAAATCATATTTACTTTAACTTTAACTATTTGCAGACTGACTGGAAGTCCACAAACTCCTGCAAAAAAACCGCATTTCATTCCATTTGGACATTCATTCCCGAGTGCAGTTCACCAGACTTTTCCAGGCAGCTTTGCAGTTAATATGCCGCGATGATCAAAACCATGACAATCACAGTCCTGACCCTGCTCTCAGCCCTTGCATACGCTGCCGCAGCGCCCGATCCGAAACAGGACGCAAAAACCGCCGCCGAACTTCGCCAGCGTGTCGACAAAGGTGATGGTGACGCTGCGCTGCGCCTGGGCAACCTGCTCGCCCGCGGGAGAATCCCGGCAGAAATATATGGCAATGCCGTGGACTGGTACAAAAAGGGCTGTGCACTGCGCAGCGTATCCGCCTGCCACAACGCCGGCGTGTCGTACCACTTTGGACGCAACGGCGCAAAGACCAGTTACAACGAAGCTGCCAATTATTACCTGCAGGGGGCTGACCGCGCATTTCTGTATTCGATGTTCAATCTTGCCATGCTGCATGCAGAGGGTCGTATCACCACACTGGATAACGGCGAAGGACTGAAGTGGTTATTGGTCGCGCAGCGGGCAGCCGCACAATGTCCGGATAACCCCGTCTGCAAAAGCGTATTGGAAGATCGCGAGGGTTATCGCGCCATCCTTGAACCCCGCCTGACACCGGAAGAACAACGGAAAGCCCGGCAGCAGGCCGATGCCTGGCAGCCGCTGCCTTAAGGCAAGGGATATACTGGCGGCATAAGGACAACAGCCCTTCCGCTTGCTCCGGGAGTCACCATGCAGATCAACACACCCCTGCTGCAAATGTCCGACAACTGGTTCGACCGCATCATCATGTGCATCACCCTGCCGATATCGACCCCCGCTTGCCGGTCAGTCTGGGAAGCCGTGATGTATGCCAGCGCCGCGCTCGGACTGATTCTTGCCTGCTGGTTTGCATGGAAAGCGATTGATTACCGGACGAAACATGCCGCCGGGACGCGCATCCGGCAGGAGCGGGACAGTGTCGCCGCCCAGTCCACGAAGCGCGAACATAAAAGGACAGAACCCGTGGACATCGCCGCCGATGTCACCGACCCTCATCTCGCCAAAAAAATCCGCCAGGAACTGGAACAGCAGCGGATAAAAAACCTGCGCGGCTAACGCGCGGCACTGCGCAAATCCGCAATCCGGCGCGCAGCGCCCGCAAGCTGCAACACATGCAGGCCAAGGCCATGGCGATCGACCATGTAGATATAGCCGCGATCGTCGACTTCGACATTGTTCGTGGCGACCGTACGTCCACCGGCGGCAGGAACATAATGGGCAACCTCGAGCGGCCGGTAAGGATCACGAATGTCCAGCACGCGCACGCCGGCATTAAAATGCGCGATAAACATCAGACGACGGTAATAGACCGGTGTGAAATTTTCATGCGACGAATGCGCGCCGATACGACCGGGACGTGCGCAGAAATCGCCGGCCTTGTCGTCGAGCACCCAGCTTGAAGCCACCCTGGGGCGTGTTTCGTCCGTGACATCGATGATCCACACTTTCTGCCGCGCTCCGCCGCAGCCGTCGCTGAGCGCCTCGTTGGTGACAACCACAAAATCGCGCTTCCCTTTGCGCCCTTCTGCGTCCGTCACGGTCATGCCGGTCACCGGAAATACGGTGTGCGCACCGAAATCGGGGTCCAGATCAAAACGTCCGGCCTGCGCATAAAGCAGATTGGCAGGCACCGGTGGTACAGCACCCTTGAGCAGTTTGTCGCGATCGACGATCTGCAATATGCCGCCGCTTGAAGTGCCATGACCGAAATAGACACGGTTGCCGGCGGGTCCGGTGGAAATAGCGCCATGCAGCCCTGTCGGCACGCCATCAGCGGCGCCCGGCTCCTGTCCCGGCAGGCCGTAATTGCGGATAAATCGCGGTTTTCGCGGATCGGCAAGATCAAAAATCTGGGTCATGCGCGATGTACGCCAGCCCGGCACACCGGAAACCAGATAGGCAATGCCGGTATCGCATTCCCACCAGTTTTTGTGGGTGCCGCGCAAACCGTCGGCGACGACTGCGACACGCTGTGGCGGCGCCGGCAAAGTGACATCCCATACTTCATGCGCTTCGTGACCCCGGGTGCGCAGCATGTACTCGCGGTCGCGTGCGGCGCGCGGCAATTCACGACCGCTGCACACGCGCACCATCTGCGCTTCGCCACCGGGTCCGCCGGGTATGTGATGCAGCAGCACCGGTTTCGCCGGATTGGTGACGTCGATCAACGACGTGCCGTTGGCTTCATCCACGCCAGTCAGCGGATTACGTGCGCTGCCGGCATGATGTCCGACATAGGCGATCCAGCGCCCCTGCTGCGGATGGATCACCGGTTGATAGGCGCCGCGGCCCTGCAGGTCATGGAAACCGACCAGCTCCATGTCGCGCACTTCGGCGCTGCGTGGCAGTGCCGCAGCTGAGGTTCCGGTGTATGCCAGCACAGCGGCCAGAACTGCGGCAACGCGCAGGCCGGATCGCAGGTTCATCACTCTTCTACGACCTGTTTCCAGTAACTGTCTTTGGAAGAGATCAGGCCGTTGTGTACGGTACAGATATCGCAACCGCGCACATCCACCGCCGCGCCGTCGGCGCAGCGCTTTGCCGTCATGCGGAAGGTGCCGATCACGCGGTCGCCGGCCGCAAACACCTGCGCATCCGAGAAGCGCACTTCCGCCAACTCCCGGCGACGCTCGTCCAGCGCAGCGCGCAAGGCCTCCCGTCCTTCGACGACTCGACCGTACGGCGCCGACGCACCGCGTGCCATGATCCATTGGAAATCTGCAGTCACGCATTCGAGAATGGCATCGACATCACCGGCATTAAAAGCCTTGCCGAAGCGGCGGAACAACGCTTGCAGTTCGGGTGTCAGTTCGGGCGTCAGTTCACTATCCGCCACAGGCCGTCCTGATCTGCGGCGGCAGCGCCACTGCTTTTTTGGTGGTCACGTCATACCACACCAGCGTCGCATAACCCTCGGCGCATACCGCGTCCGCTTCGACATGGCGCAATATGTAGTGGGTCTGCACGCTG
>JAKFUJ010000190.1 GCA_021732805.1 Betaproteobacteria bacterium
TTTGCTGCGTTAGCAGGGTGTTGAAAAACTCCAGAACATCGCTTCAACTTGGCATGATCGATTTTTCAACCCACATAAAATCAAAGGCTTGCACGCGTGTGCGCCTGGTCGCTACGCTCCCCACGCGCTCGCGCATCACTTTTTCAACAACCTGTCAGGTCCTGCGCCGCGGCTTGTAACCGGCTTTCGCCGCCAGCGGATCATAGATCCAGCGCGGCAGTATGTGCATCAACCGCGCAACAATCGCCATTTGCCAGGGAATCACCGCGTAGGTCTTGCGGCGGTCGATGATGCCGGCGATTTTTTTCGCCGCAGTTTCCGCGGAGATGATGAACGGCATCCGGTAGGGATTGTTCGCCGTCATCGTCGTCGTGATGTAACCGGGACAGATGGTGATGACGGTGATGCCGCTGCCGCGCAATTCCACGCGCAGACCTTCGAGATAACTGATGGCGGCAGCCTTGGACGCCGCGTAAGCGCCGGCGCCCGGTAATCCCCGGTAACCGGCGACACTGGCAATGCCGACCAGCACGCCATGGCCGCGTTCGCGCATGGCGGCGATGAAAGGCTGGAAGGTGTTCACCAGTCCGATGACATTGATATCGATCACCTCACGGAAAACCGGTTCATCTTCCGCGACTTCAGTCAACGTGCCTACGCTGATGCCGGCGTTGGCAATGACAATTTCAGGAAGACCGTGTTGCAAAGAAATCGCCTCAACAGCGTTGCGCATCGCAGCGCTGTCGCGCACATCGGCGGCTTGTGCTGCGCAGAACCCCGGAATTTCCCCGGCCAGTTGTGCAAGTTCGGCGCTGCGGCGTGCAATCAAACCCACCATGGTACCGCTGCCGGCATAATGCCGCGTCAGTGCGGCGCCCAGCCCGCTGGAAGCACCGGTAATGAGGACGGAACCGGGGACAGGCATCAGAGAAGACAGCGGATTATTGAGAGTTGCATAATTCATGACAAAAACATGCCTCTGACGAGGCTGTCATGTTTTTGGGAATACTCAATAGGTTCAGCGTGATGCGGTTTCAGCGCGAATTTTTGCGATCAAACCGTCCAGAATTCTGACGGTGCCGTTCGGTGTCTCGGTCATGTTGCCCGAAGTCAGATAACGGCCATTGACCACCAGTGAAGGGGTGCCGGTGATGCTGTATGCCCGTGCCAACTTGGATGCTTCTTCCACTTTGCGCTGAACCGCCGGTGAGTTGTAGGATTCTTCCCAGCGTGCGCGGGCGATGCCGTTGCTTGCCGCCCAGTCAGCCGCCACGTCGGGACTGCCCAGGGACAGTTTTGTGACGTGATAGTCGTGATAGACGCGTTGATGCAGGCGTTCGACTTCTCCCAGCGCTTCCAGCGTGTAATAAAGGCGCGCATGCGGCGCCCAGCTGTCGCGCAGGATGGCTGGAATCCGGCGTACCGTGATATCCGCCGGCTTCTGGCTGATCCAGTGCTCCAGCGAAGGCTGCAGGTTGTGGCAGTGCGGGCAGCCGTACCAGAAAAAATCGATGACTTCGATGCCGTTTGCGACACTGACCGCTTGCGGTTTGATGACCCGGTATTCGATTTCCGCCCGTATGGGTAATGGTGATGCAGGCTGGTGCGCCGCAACCGTCCCGGCAAACAGCGCCAGCAGCAGCGCCAGCGCACAGGCGAAATCACCCGCCTGCGCCGGGTACATGCTATTTGCTGCCTTTGTTTTTCCGCGCTTCGGCGATCAGTCCGTCTACGACCTTGAAAAAGCGGTCGTAATCGACGCTGCGATCGGCTTTCAGCGTCATCGACGGCGCAGTCAGGAACTGGCCATCAATAATCAGTGCCGGTGTGCCGGGAATGTCAAATTTCTTGGTGAGTTCGATCGAGCGCTGGGTGCGGCCGTTGATGCCGAACGAATTGTAGACATCGGCGAATTTTTTGCGGTCAACGCCCTTGGTGGCTGCCCAGTCAAAAATGGCGTTGGCATCGCGCAACTGCACACGTTGCCTGTGCAATGCGGCGAACATTTCCTGATGCAATTTGTCGACCAGGCCCATGGTTTCGATGGTGTAGTAGGCCTTGGTCAGCGGTATCCACGAATCCTGGAATACCGCGGGGATGCGCTTGAATTCAACATCAGCCGGTTTCTGCTTGAGCCAGGATTCCAGCGCGGGCTGCAGGTTGTTGCAATGGGGGCAGCCGTACCAGAAAAACTCCAGCACTTCGATCTTGTTGCCGCTTTCCGTGGGCTGGGGTGGTTTTACCGGGGTGTAATCCTTGCCCGCAGTCAGCTGGGCATGGGCGGCGGCAAAACACAGGCTGAGGCCGATGGCCAACAGGATGTGCCGGAAAAAACGGATAACTTGCATGAAGGACTCCAGTGGTCGGTGCTATCTGTCGGCGTCGCGCACTTTGATCAGCGTGGTGTCGATGCCGTTCTTCTTCAGAGTGTCGCGGTTGCGATTCAGTTCCTCGACATTGCCATAAGGGCCGAGGCGCACGCGATGCCAGACGCCGCGGTCGGGCAGGGTCGTGGTCTGGACGGACGCTTGCATGCCGATCAGCGCCAGCCGCGCCTTCAGGTTGTCCGCATCCGGCGCATTCTGGAAGGCGCCGGCCTGCAGGTAGAAGGATTCCCGGGCGGCGCCTTTGGCATCGCGCAATTGCTGATCCGTCGCCGGCTCTTCGACCCCGGGGAGAATCTTGTAGAAATCAAAGCGCGGTTTGGTCTCGGCTGTTGTCTTGCCGTTTTTTTCCGGTGCTTTTGCTGCGGGCTCGACCGCTTTTTGTGAATCAATTTTCGGCGACGCTGATTTCTGCTGAAAAGGATTGGGCATCTTGTTGATGTACCAGGCCACGCCCAGTGCGATGCCCAGCCCCAGCACCAGCCCGATCAGGATGCCGATAAACAGCGACCCGCCGCTGCTGCGGGAGCTGCTTTTGCGTTCACTGCCTTTATAGTCTCTGCTCACGCGCCAATCTTACATTTTTTCCGGCGCACCCACACCCAGCAAGGCGAGGCCGTTGCGCAATACCTGGCGCACGGCCAATGCCAGTGCCAGCCGGGCGCGGGACAGGGTGTCATCTTCAACAATAAAACGTTCGGCATTGTAATAGCTGTGGAATCCGCCGGCCAATTCTTTCAGGTAAAACGCCACCATATGCGGCGCGAGTTCGCGTGCCGCACTTTCGATGATGTCCGGATATTCCATCAGGTTTTTCAGCAATACGGCTTCATGTTCGGATGTCAGGAGCGATAAATCGGCATTGCGCAATGTGGCGGCATCACCGGCCCATTGCTCCAGCACGCTGCACACCCGGGCGTGGGCGTACTGGATGTAATACACCGGGTTGTCATTGCTCTGTGCCTTGGCGAGGTCGAGGTCGAAGTCGAGATGCTGGTCGCTTTTGCGCAGTACATAGAAAAAACGCGCGGCATCGTTGCCGACTTCGCGCCGCAGTTCGCGCAAGGTGACGAATTCTCCGGAACGCGTCGACATCGACACTTTCTGGCCATCCCGGTACAGTACGGCGAACTGCACCAGTGTCACATTGAGCCGTGTTGGTTCAATGCCCAGTGCCTGCAACGCGCCTTTGACCCGCGGTATGTAACCGTGGTGGTCGGCGCCCCAGACGTCGATGACGATGTCGAAGCCGCGGCCGAATTTCTCGAGGTGATAGGCGATGTCGCTGGCGAAATAAGTGAACTGGCCGTTCTCACGCTGCACCACCCGGTCTTTTTCATCGCCGAAATCGGTGGAACGAAACCACTTTGCGCCATCTTTGACATAAAGATGACCGCGCTTTTCCAGTTCCGCCACAGCGCGGTCAACCTGGCCCGATGTGTAAAGTGAGCGCTCGGAAAACCACTTGTCGAAGGTGACGCCGAATTCCTCTAGGTCGTTACGACAATCACTTAGTTGTTCCTCTAATACATGGGAATGTACAAGTTCGTAACCGGCACCAAGAACAGTTTTCGCAAGACTGATCAACGCATCGAGTCTGGCTTCTGCATCTGCTCCGACGGGCCATTTTGAATCGCTGACAGCATCGCTGGCAGTGGGATTATCCCGATTAAAACGGTTTCCATGCTTTTCAAGCAGCATGCGCGCCATTTCTTTTACATAGCTGCCTTGGTAGGCATTAGGAGGGAATGCAATGGTGTTGCCGCACAGCTCCAGATAACGCAGCCAGGTCGACAGTGCCAGGATATCCATCTGGCGGCCGGCATCGTTGACATAATATTCGCGCGAGACGTCGAATCCCGCAGCCGTCAATATGGCCGCCACACTGGCGCCGTACGCCGCACCACGACCATGCCCGACATGCAGCGGACCGGTGGGATTGGCGGAAACAAATTCGATCTGGGTTTTTTTGCGTTGCCCGAAAGCGCCGGCGCCATAACGTTCGCCGGCTTCAAGAACGCGGCCCACGACTTGTTGTTTATACGGCTGCGTCAGGAACAGGTTGATGAAACCGGCGCCGGCAATTTCGGCTTTTTCCAGTTCAGGAGACGCCGGCAGCGCCGCGACCAGTTGCTGGGCGATGGCGCGGGGATTGCTGCGCAGTTCCTTCGCCAGTTGCAGCGCAATGTTGCAGGCGAAGTCGCCATGCTGGGCGAGTTTGGGCCGGTCGAGCACAATGCTGACGGCCGCACCGCCTGGAGCCACCTGCGTCAGCGCCTTGCGTAGCAGGCCGGCGAGCAGGGTTCTTGCGTCAGTGGCGGGCGTGGTCATTTCGGGATGATGGACTTGT
>JAKFUJ010000174.1 GCA_021732805.1 Betaproteobacteria bacterium
AATCGCACCAGTCGCGACGAGCCGTAACGTCCGCCCAAGACCACCATCTCGCCGCTGATCACCGCCACCTTGCGGCCGGACGACAGCATCACCGACTGCAGCACCGGGCCCCCGGCAACCGCGCCATCTGCAGCCGGGGCAAACAGGGCGGCTGGTGGACGCGTCGGATCCTTCAGCTCCTGGGCGCTCGCCGCCACCGCCCAAACAGAGACAGCACTCATGATCATCAATGCGCGCAAGTGTCTCATACCACCAGCCAGGCCCTGTTCAGGCTTAATGTATGCAGCGTCAGCGTCAGTCGCAATTTCGGATGCGCATCGGCATCCAGCGTCACCTTGCCCCAGAACAACTGCCACGGCAAAGCTTCCAGGCGTTTGAGATACCCGTGCAGTTCGGCATAGGAACCTTCTACGGAAACCTCGAAGCTGTGCTGGTAAATGCTGCGATCGGCGGCTCCGGCTGCTGCTTCAGCGCCGGCAGCGGCCTGCGCTGCGCCCTGCGGCTCGGCCGGTTTCACCGCGGGCGCCTGTGCACCGGAAGTCTGGAAACGCTGCACCGGCAATTTGCGCAAGCTGACCAGTGTCAGGCCGCGTTCTTTTTTAAGCACACCTTCGAGCAAACTGGCCACCTGGTCCTGCGGCACCAGCCGCTTCTGTACTCCGCGCAACTTGTCGTCGATTTGGGCAATCTGTTTGCGCAATTCGTCGCGATAACGCCTTTTGACCTCGTCCGGATCAGCCTGGCCGCTGCTGGCCGCGATGAGCGCTTCTCCGGTCTTGATTGAGATGCGTGTCGCGGTCAATTGCTGTGTCAATTGCTTTTGCTGAGCATCCTGCGGACCCAGCAACAAGGCATCAAACAGCAACACCGCCACTGCCACGACGCCGGCAGCAATCAATACGCGTTCGCGCAGTGTCCGGCCATTAAACAGTGCAGTCCATTGCTGCCAGCGTTTGAGCAGATCCGCCATCAGCGTTTTACTCCACGCGCATCAGCGCTTTCACCGGGCTCACCGGTGGTCAGGTTGAATTCCAGAAATCGCGGCGCCGCCGCTTCCGGCTTTTCGCCGTCTTTCGCCGGCGCGACCGGTTTTGCAGCAGGCTGCCGCATTTCCAGTGCCGAGAACGCTCGCCCCTTGAGCGCCGGCTCGTTGTTCATTTTCTTGATGTATTCCGGCAGCAAGTCACCACTAAGCACCCGACCCTGAATGGCAACCTCACCGGCCCCGCCAACCGTAAATCCGGTAAGCCACAACCCCTCCAGTGACTGTCGCGAAAAAGCCTGCAGGTAATCGGCAAAACCGCTGCGGTTGCCGAGGGCGCCGCCCTCCAGTACCGCCATGGCATCACGCGCGGATTTTAATTCCATCTCCAGGCGCTGCACTTCAGCGGCAAGTCCGGTATTGCCTTTTTGAGTGCCGCTCTCACCCTTGAGCCGGTCGGTATAGACGCTTTGCGCCTTGAGCAGACCCTGCGCTGAAGCCAGCTCTGCACGCAACCCGTCAACCTTCTGCTGGCCGTAGAGATTCATGCCCAGCATCACCAGCACAGTCAGTCCGGCGAGCAGCGCCGCCCTGTTCAACGTCAGCGACAACTGCGGTTTGCGGAATCCCGGACCTAAAAGATTGATGTACTGGCTCATCAGGCTACACGCTCCTCGCGCATCGCCGCACCGATCAATTGCAGGCACTGCGACTGTCGCAACGGATCACGCAATTCCGGAACGCCGGGAAAATCGACAACCTGTTCGAGATCCAGCATCACCACCGGCACCGTCAGGTTGGCGCCCAGATATTCAACCAGCCGCGTGCCATTCGGCACTTGCGACACGATCAGGCGCGATACCGCCAGGTTGCGGAACTGGCGGTCAAAATTATCCAGCGAGCGCTGCAATTCCAGCGCCACCCGGTCGAAGCGGGCCTCGATATCGACGTCCGATTCGAAATCCCTGAGAGATACTTCGATCTGCCGCGCCTGATACAGCTCGCCGCCGCTGGTGAATGTCAGCATGGCGCCGGCATCGTCAAAACACAGCAGCGCCAGTCCGCGCCCTTCCTCCTCCAGCAAACGCGCCACATTGCGCTGTGCAAGTTCGGGAATGTCTATGACTTCCAGTTCAATATCGGCATCATTGAATGGCTGAACCGCGGCGGCGATGGCTTCATTGCGCGCGGCGACCGCCAGCATCTGCGCCGCCCGCCCCGCGTTATCGCCGCCGGGAATATGCACGGCATCAACCATCGCCGTTTCAACGGGATAGTCAATCATGTCCTTCAGCGACCAGCGCACGGCATTCTTCGCTTCCGCCGCCGGCACGTTCGGAGCATTTACGGGAAAGGTCTGGTATTCACCGGGCTTGAGCAATGTCGCGCATTGATAACGATCGAGATTCAATTCCTTGCGCAACCGCTTCAGCGTGTCGATGTCGCCGCCTTCTTTGCGAAAGGATTCGCAGAGCAGGATCTCCGGACGCGACCTGCCTGCAACCAGCACATGCGACAGATCAATACGATCCGCATGAAGATTAAGGCACAGCCACCCCGGACGTCGTTTTTTGCCAAATAGATTCATCTTTGGAGGCCAGTGGACGTACTGACGGAAAATACCATATTTTTCAATGTTGTCAATGACTTAACGCCATGTTTTTGATATCCGGTACTGATCAGGAATTTAGTTCCTTGTTTTGATTGGTAATTTCACTGTCCATCACCCTAACATTGCTGGTCCGGCGATCGACAATACAACACCGCATTCAGTGCAAAGACCATGCCTGCCAGTGCAGCAACGCCGCGGATGCGACCCGCCGTCCAAATCTCGCCGCAATTGCCGAACAGGCGACATGGACTGCTTACCGTGTCCGGAAAATCGGCCATATGCGGATCATCGCGATCATGCCCCTCCACTAATAGTTCTCCCTGATATAGATCGCCTCATCGCTGCCGCGGTTGATGCCGAAGCGTGCGCGCGCCGCCGGGTCGCGGGTCGCGGTCGCGCCGCACCACTTGCCGCGCAGATATGGCTTGTTGCCTGCCGTTGCGGTCGGTGCAAATGCCGGGCAGGCATTGGCAGTGGCGCCGGGGCTGTTGCCAAGATTTAATGCAACGTCGACACTGCCATTGTTGCCTGCGCCCGGTGCACTCAAGCGGATTGCCGAGCGTCCCGCCTGCAAAGGACTGTTGGTGATGCTGGCTGTGGTTGCGCCAGCCCCGCCGATGCTGTTGCCGAGTCCCACATTGTTCGCCGCCAGCGTGGTGCAGCTGTCATCCCCATTGATCACCCAGAACGTGCCGTTCCAGTACTGTGCTTCCACCGGCACAGTCAGCGGCAACAGTTGCGAACCGCTGACATTGCCCAGGCGCAGACGACCGTAACGCACCATCGTCGTCGGTCCGGTGATCGTGTGATCGTTGCCGGCGCTGTTATCGACGTCGAGGTTGTAAGACGCCATCAATACCCCGTCGCTGTCCGTCGGCGCAATGCCGAACTGGACCTGGGCATACGGCCCGTCCGGCGGATCGTCCGGCGTCGGTCGGGTTATCGTCACTCTTGCCGCATTGGCTCCCGTTACATTCAGCACGCCGTTGGTCCACACCGGTGCACTGGAAACATAACTGCCTGCAACACGCGCCGTCAGCGCGGCAAACGGGGATACATTGCGCGCGCCGATATCAAACGCTGTTTTCGCGTTGCTGGCGCCGACCGTCGGATCGTGTTTGGCATAAGCGCCGGTGTAGTTCAGTGTGGCTCCGCCCTGGGTGTTCTGCGCGGTCAAGGTGAATGCCAGTGTCATCGCTTCGTCCATGTAGGTAAAACCCGATGACGGTGTACACGCTGCAATCGCGCGGTTGGTGAGCGCAGCACCTGAAACCACAAAACGTTTCGGGCGAAAACGGCCGATGTAACCCCCCGAACCGCCGCCATCCAATCCGCTGTTGCCGGTGATGTTGATGCCGGCAGTGATGTAATTGGTCACATCGGCATTCAGAATCACATTACCGACCTCGCTGTAGCACCAGTCGGCGGCAGTCGCAGTCCCTGCAGTCAGGGCAATGGTCGCTGCACTGGCGCAGCTTGCACCGCGCGACAGCGTACCCAGTGTCCCCGGCAGACTGGCGCTCGATGCAATGGTCGCTGTTGCCGCAAAATTGGGTACGGTGCCGTTATCGCTGATATTGACGCCTGCGTCAGGTATGCCGTCATTATTGGCATCTTCGCCTGCGGCCCACTGGTAAGCCCTGACCGTCATCGAAAAATTGTCGCCTGCCGCCCCGCCCAACGGGCTCGTAATCATGGGCGTACCCGTATCGGTATTGCTGTGCCCAATTCCCGGAAAAGTCAAACCGAACGGCCGCACCACAAACAGGTTTGACGAACCAAGCATCTCGTAACCAGCCACCCCGGTATCGAGGTCAAATCGAGCATGCAGCGAAATCTGTCCGGCGTCGGGGTAGGTGATGACAATGTCCGCTTCCGAGTTGGCATTGAACAGCAGCGGCACGCCGCCGCCGGTTGCGAAATACGCCGAAGCACCGGCGGCGCTGTTGTCCGCGCTGGTCTGAATGGCCGTGGTGATGGCGTTGTTGGTAATGCTGACAAGACTGCCGGCGCAGGCGCCGGGGCTGTTGCATTCCGCACCCATTTCGATGTTCCGCGTCGCCGCCGCCGGGAATGCCGCGGCACAGGCCAGGGTTGTGGTGTCGGTGCGTACCGCCTGCAGCCGG
>JAKFUJ010000473.1 GCA_021732805.1 Betaproteobacteria bacterium
ACAACGCGATGCCCCACGACAACAGCGCGGCGATCCACCATGGTGTCGTGTTCAGGTGTTTGAGATGCCCGTACCAGGCGAAGGTCATGAACACATTGGACGCGGTCAGCAGCAATACCGTCGTTGCGATGGGCGGCAAGGAAATCGGCAATAAGCTCATATCGTAACTAATTGTTTTAATTGATGTTTTTACCAGTCATCATTGTAACGGAAAACACCGCAGTCGTTATAATCCGGTGATGAACTCCTCGCTCCGCGTTCCCCTGTGCCTCATCACCGGCCTGACCGGCGCCGACAAGCGCGCATTCATCCATGCGCTGCTCGCGGTACGCCCGACGGAGCAACGCTGGGCGCTGCTCGACAACGACGGCGGCGACATCGCGCGCGATGCGGCCGGCGCGCAGCTAGCAGTGTCCGTCATCAACGGCTGCGCCTGCTGCACCGGACAGGTCGCGCTGCAAACCGGTATCGTGCAACTGATCCGTCAATCACGCCCGCAGCGCTTGATCGTCGTCGCGTCCGGCGCCGCGGAACCGGCCGCTCTCGAACACGCACTGCGGCAGGAACACCTGGCGCGCGGCATCAGCGTCGATCACCGGTTTTGCGTGATGCCGTCGCAAGCGCCGGCGGCGTTGCCGGAGCCCGCGCGCCGCTTGCTGCAACGGCAGATTGCCGCCGCCGATCATGTGGTCGACGAAAATCCGGCAGCGCTGCAGGCTGAAACAAACGCGGCGCGGAAAATGCTTCAGTTCGGTGAGGCGATACGGCTGCTGGGGAGTCCGACCCCGACATCCAGCGCAAGTTCACGCCGGATCGTTTCATAACGCAGGTGCAGGTCGGCGGCATCGCGCCCGCCGAGATTGAGCACGGCATAACGATGGCTGCCCAGCCATTTCATCTCGCGCGCCAGGCCCGCGCCCTTTTTCAGATAAAAAATCAGCCGGGCATCGGGATAACGGCGGTGCATGTCGGCAATCTGCGCTTCCGTGGGAATGCTGGAAACGGCGCGTCCGTCAAAGCGGCGGAACACGAAACTCGCCGCGGCCCTGAACTCGCCGTCGCCGCGAACCGGCTGCGGCGCCTCGCCGACCGCAAGGTCCAGCAGCATCCCGTACGGGTCGCAACCCTCGACCCGGCGGTACAGATTGGCAATCTGCGCCGCCATGCGTGGATTGATTTCGACGATATGGATGGCGCCGGTTTGCGGGTTGACGATCAGTTCGACGTTGAAAAAACCGTGGCTGTAATCCAGTCCGGCCAGCAGCTTTTCGGTCAGCGCCACCATGCGTTGCCGCATCTCCGGCGCCAGTTGTGACGGATATTCGAAGCGCATGAACGCCTGTGTGCCCGGATACATCACTTCGTCAACAATGCCGAGCACGGTAATGCGGCCTTTGTGTACATAACCGTCGATATTGACCTGCTCGCCGTCGAGAATTTCCTCGGCGATCATCGCCCGCGCGCCGATGGTGAACGGCGTGTAGACCCGCATCAGGTCATCAAAGGGCCGCACCAGCTTGCGCAGGATCAGCCGTTCCAGCGGCGAAAAATCCATCAGCGCGCGCAGTTGCGCGGAATTGTCGATGCGCCGCGCCAGCACCGAGTACGTGGCTTTCACCGGTTTGACGAAACACGGAAAACCGATTTGCGGCGAAACGTTGATGCCGTCATCGTAGGGCAGCGCTTCGAACCGCGGCGTGGCTTCGGGCACGATACGCTGCTGCATGCAGCGCGAATAATATTTGTGCTGGGCGGCGATGATCACCGCCGGATCCGCGCCGGGCAAACCCAGGCGCTGGGCCAGTGCCGCGGCAATCAGCGAACCGAAATGCTCGTTGTTGCTGATGACCCCGTCGATGCGTCCCCGGTATTTGCGCGCCAGCCGGTCCACGTAGCGGCGTGCGTCAAAAGTCAGCAACCGTGCATTGTCAGGGAAGCGAAAAAGGTCAAAACCTTCGTAATAAAACCGGTATCCCGCCTGATAACGCGGGTGATCGAGCTCCACCAGATCCCAGTCTTTGGGGAACAGCACCAATATGCGTCGCAATTGCACACTATTCTCCGGAAAAGTCCACCATGCTGGTTACTACACCAGACGCTTGGTCTTGGATGCAGCCATAAACATACAGCCGCCGCGCATTATTCCGGAACATCATGCCGGTATTGCCCCCAAGCGATGAATCCACTGCCGAACAAGGTTGATTCGATCCGCAAATCGGGCACAAATCCCGTCAGCAGATCCCACGGTGTGTCCAATCCTTCGCTGTTGATGTAACAACTACGCGACTTGAAACGACGGTACAGGCGCAGCGGATCCAGCCAGCGCGGTGGATGCTTGATGCCGGCGGCGGCAACCTGTGCACTGTTTTCCGTCTGCCGGAAAATATTCGCCAGCGCCGCCGGCGAGCGCAGCACATCATGGGTGTAATTGAACAGCGCGGCGTCGACCGTACGCGGCAAGACCGCGTTTTCCATGCTGCTTTCGATCAGGATCACATTCGGCCAGCCCGCCAGTTCCGTGCGCTCCCGCGCCAGCGCCAGCGCCAGCATTTCAGGACTGGATTCGACGCCGATCACCAGACCGGAGGCGCCCACGGCATCCAGCAGCAGCGGAAAACTGAGTCCGGTGCCGCAACCCACATCCAGAACCACATCGCCCGGCTGCAGCGCAAGCCGGACGATGGTGCTCCGGCGCAGCGCCATGGTGCGCTGCGCGCTGGCGTCATAGCCGCCTGCAAGCTGTCGATAACGGTTGGCGCTGTCAGGCTGACTCATGGGCGGCAATGATAACCGCATGCGATACTTGCCGCCGGAGTACCGCGGGGATGAGCAGGATGTCCGATAACAACACGATCAATCCGCACCGCATCGTCATCGTCGGCGGCGGCGCCGGAGGACTCGAACTTGCGACGCGGCTGGGCGACAGTCTTGGCCGTCGCGGCAAGGCACAGATCACGCTGATCGACCGTTCGCGCACCCATCTGTGGAAACCGCTGCTGCACGAAGTCGCCGCCGGCAGCATGGATATCAATCAGCACACCCTGGATTATCTGGCGCAGGCGCGATGGCACCATTTCCGCTTCCGTCTCGGCAGCATGGCCGGGATCGATCGCGAACGCCGCGTGGTGCAGGTTGCGCCCAGCCACGACGATGAAGGCCGGCTGCTGATCGGCGAACGCGAAATCCGCTACGACACGCTGATTATCGCCGTCGGCAGCGGCACCAATGATTTCGGCACACCGGGCGCACAGGAGCATGCGATCAGCCTCGACATGCCGGCGCAGGCAGAACGCTTCCACAACCGGCTGATCAATGCCTGCATCCGCGCCAACGCCCAGCACGAACCGCTGCGTCCCGAGCAACTGCATGTCGCGATCATCGGCGCCGGCGCCACCGGTGTCGAACTCGCCGCCGAACTGCACCACACCACGCGCGAACTGGTGGCCTACGGCCTCGAACGCATCGATGCCGAGCGTGACATCCGCATAACGCTGATCGAGGCCGGGCCGCGGGTGTTGCCCGCCCTGCCCGAGCGCCTGTCGACCTCCACGCTGGAACTGCTGGAAAAACTGCGGGTGCAGGTACTCACCGATGCCCGCGTTACAGCCGTTGAAGCTGATGGCGTGTTGATTGCGGATGGTCGTCGCATTCCCGCTGAACTGACGGTGTGGGCTGCGGGCATCAAGGCCCCGGACTTTCTGCGCGAACTCGGACTCGAAACCAACAAACTCAACCAGCTGGCAGTAACACCCGAGCTGCAGACCACGCGGGACCCGGATATTTTTGCACTGGGCGATTGCGCCGCCTGCGCATGGCCCGGCCGCGATCACAACGTGCCGCCACGTGCGCAGGCCGCGCACCAGCAGGCATCGTTGTTAACCTCCACGATGAAAAAGCGCCTTGCCGGGAAGCCGGTCCAACCTTTTGTTTACCGCGATTTCGGTTCGCTGGTGTCGCTGGGCAATTACTCGACTGTCGGCACGCTGATGGGCGCATTGATCGGCGGCAGCCTGTTCATCGAGGGATTATTCGCGCGACTGATGTATGTGTCGCTGTACCGCATGCATCTCTGCGCCCTGCACGGTCCCGCCAAGGTGTTGTTCGACACCCTGGCGCGGATGATCACGCGACGCACCGAGCCGCGCGTGAAACTGCACTGACACCCCTTTCCTGCCCTGACTTACTTCGCCGCGACCTCAACCGTGCCTTTCATCGCCGGATGCAGCGAACAGATGTAGCCGAAAGTGCCGGCCTCATCGAATTTAAGGGCTGCGGACTGTCCTTTCAGCAAAACCCCGGTTTTCAGCGGTTTGCCGGTGACCTCGATCTGGTGCGGCGAATCATCGCCATTCAACCAGGTCACCGCCTGACCGGCAGCGACTTTCATCGCAACCGGACCGAACTGGAACCCGGTGATATTCACATCCGTGGCGCCGGATTTCGCCTGGACTGCCGCAGTCGGGAATGTGCCGGAGAGCTTGGCCAGCGAAATCACGAAATCCTGCTTTTCGTGCGGCTTGTGGCAGACAAAACAGTTCTTGATATTGGCGTTGGCTTTTTCGTTGGGCTTGCCGTCAGGCGTAAACGATGCGTATTGCCAGTCGCCGTTGCGCCATTCCTCCGGCACCGGTGCGCCCCAGCCGGCGCGCTTCTCCATCACGGTCACGGCGGAGAGCTTGTCCTTGACAAAGCGGCCATTGGCGCCTT
>JAKFUJ010000035.1 GCA_021732805.1 Betaproteobacteria bacterium
ACATGTTTGATGGTGCCGTCCTTGCCTGCGCTGTCGCGTCCCTGCAATACGACCAGCACACTGTGTATTTTCGCTCCCCACAGGCCATCTTGCAGGTCGAACAATTCGCGGCTCAACGCGGCGAAACGCTTTTCCGCTTTGGCTTTGGTCATCCCTTTGGGCGGCTCGGGGGAGATATCGTCGAGACGCACCTTGCAGCCGGGAGTATCGAAAACGTTTTTGGCCATGATCGTGATATCAGCTTCCGCCAAACCAGTTGTAGCCCTGGTCTTCCCAGTAACCGCCGGGGTTGTCATTGGTGACAAACAGCGCTGCGATGTGTTTCGGGTTCTTGTAACCGAGCTTGGTCGGCATGCGCAGCTTCATCGGAAAACCGTAGCGCGGCGGCAGTGTCTCGCCGTCAAAGCTCAGCGTCAATTGCGTTTGCGGATGCAGCGCGGTGGGCATGTCGATGCTGGTGTAGTAATCGTCGGAACATTTGAAGCCGACATACTTCGCGGTGGTGTCGGCGCCGATGCGTTTGAGGAAAGTGGAGAAAGTCACGCCGCCCCATTTGCCGATCGCGCTCCAGCCCTCGACGCAAATGAGACGGGTGATCTGCTCGGTCTGCGGCATCGCTCTCAGTTCAGCCAGAGACCACGCATGTTTGTCGGCAACCAGGCCGGAGACTTCCAGCCGGTAGGTGTCGCCGTTGACCGGACGGATTTCATCCTCGCCGTAATAGGCATTGAACCGAAATGGCCGGGTGATCATCGATTCGGGGTAGGTCGGTGCAAGCTGGTCGGGATCAAAAATCCAGGCCTGCACCTTGTCGTTGAAGCGCGAGACTTTCATCAGCACACGTTCGACACTTTCATCGTCGACGATGCCGCAGCCGGTTAGCAGCGACAGGCCGCCCAATGTCAGTGAACGCTGCAGAAACAGGCGGCGAGTCGGCTGGTCAATGCGGCGCAGCGCTTCCTTGACTGCAGCATCGCCGTCAACGGCCGGCTTGCGCGGGATTTTTTTGATCATTTCATGGACTCCTTATTTGCCCCGGATCATGGTCAGTAGCGTCCGCGGCACCAGCGCGACCATGGCCAGATGAACGATGACAAAGCCGACCAATGCGGCCATGGCGAAAAAATGCACGCGGCGCGCGCTTTCGTAGCCGCCCATCAGATCGTGCAGCAGCGGGAACTGCACCGGTTTCCACAATGTCAGCCCGGACAGTATCAGCAACAGCGCGTCAAGTATCACAAACAGGTACGCGGCACGTTGCACCGCATTGTATTGTCGGGGGTCTGCATGCGACAGTTTTCCGCGCAGCGCCGCCAGGAGATCGGCCACGATGGCGCGCGGCGAAATCGGAAAGAATTTGTGGCGCAGCCGTCCGGTGACGGTGTTGAGCAGCAGATAAACCAGCCCATTCGCCGCGAGCAACCACATTGCAGCAAAGTGCCACTGGATCGCGCCGCCAAGCCAGCCGCCCAGGGTGATTCCAGCGGGAATCTTGAAGTCGAAGAAAGGCGAAGCGTTGTAAATGCGCCAGCCGCTCATGACGAGAATGACGACGGCGATCACATTGATCCAGTGCGTAATGCGCAGCCAGGCCGGGTGTATGGGGGCAGGGTTGTTTGTCATCAAATGATCCGTGGATTTGGGTTGCCGATTGCATCTTCCCCTAGTGTTCTCTTTTTGGTCGGCGTGGTCAATCATTGATCGCGTTGCCGCAAATCTGAAGCAGCCTTTTGCCTGAACATCGACTGTCACAGACTGGCGCGGTCAGTTTGGGTATAGTACGGATTATGGGGGGCGTAATGTTCGCCGTTTGACCAGCGGCATGAACATCACCGGAAAAAAACAGTGAGGAAGATGGCATATTCAGATGACTGACGCCGGAATGGGCCGGACTGCGGATGCCAGGCAGGCGCGACTGCTGAAAAGGTATTGGGCCGCAGCGGGAAGTTCCGCGCTGGTACTGCTGCTGATGTTTGTGCTTTATTGGGAAGGTCATCTTCCGGGGTACGGCTTCGCGGTTACCGCCGGCGGCATGCTGTTCTGGATGTTGTTTTTTTATGTCCTGTTCCGTACCCGGCTCAATCTCAAGGCTGGTGACCCCAGCCTCACTTTTGCACAGGTCCTTTCCGCGATATTCATGCTGACGGTTGCGATGTATTACGCGACCAGCGGCGCCCGTCCGGTGATATTGCCCATTGTGCTGATGGCATTTGTATTCGGAATATTTCGCCTCACGCTGCAAAGACTGATTTGCATGGCTCTGATTGCGATCGCGGGTTACGCACTGATGATTGCCCTGGTCCACCAGCTCAGACCGCAGGAGCTGATGTTGCGGCTGGAGATTCTGCGTTTGCTTGTCTTCAGCTTTGTACTGTTGTGGTTCGCCATTGTGGGCGGCTACATCAGCCGCTTGCGCAAGACCCTGAGTGACAGCAAGGCCGCGATCGAGGAACTTGCGACGCGCGACCCGTTGACGGGAGCCTACAACCGTCGTCATCTGTCGGGCGCTCTGCTGCAGGAAAAACTGCGCAGCGACCGATCCGGCGAGCCGTTCTGCATCGCCATACTTGATCTCGATCTTTTCAAGAAAATCAACGATACCTACGGTCATCAGGCCGGGGATGAGGTGCTAAAGGCCTGCGCGCAGTGCGGCAAGCAGGCGATACGACCGATAGACTGCTTTGGCCGGTACGGGGGCGAAGAGTTTGAAGTGTTGTTGACGCAAACCGATCTGCAGGGCGCCGGTATCGTGGCCGAACGCATGCGCATCTCCATCAGCAATCTGCGTTTTCCCGAAATCAGCGAGACGCTGCGTGTGACGGTGTCGATCGGCCTTGCCCAGTACCGTCCCAAGGAGGACATTCGCGACACGGAGAAACGCGCCGACGATGCCCTTTACCAGGCAAAAGCCGGAGGTCGTGACCGGATCGAGATTGAAACGAACAATGCCTGAGGGTCGAACTGGTTACACAATCGGCAAACAGAATGGCGGCGTATTTTTCCGCCAGACAGTACCTATTCCAGCTTGATGCCTGCGGTCTTGATGATTTTCGCGGTCTGCGCCAGATCGTCCTTGATGAATTTTCCGAATTCCTCGGGCGACTGGGTGCGGATATCGAAGCCGATGGATTCGAGTCGATCTTTAAGGTCGCTTGAATTCAGCGCAATGATGGTTTCCTTGTTCAGCGTATTGACGATATTGCGCGGCACCCCGGCACGGGTGACGATGCTGAACCACGTTCCGGATTCATAACCCTTGAGTCCGGCTTCGCCGGTAGAGGGGATGTCCGGCCACTTGGGATGGCGTTTTTCGGAAGCGAAGGCGAGGATCTTGGCCTTGCCGCTTTTGGCATGCGGCAGCACGGTGGCGGCGCCGGTAATGATGATGTTTACCTGGCCGCCAAGCACGCCGGTCATCGCCGGCCCCGAACCCTTGAACGGCACGTGCAACAGTTTGATGCCGGCCATGGATTCGAGCAGTGCCCCGCCAAGGTGGTTGGTCGATGCCGTGCCCGGCGTGCCGTAGCTGATGGTTCCGGGTTTGGCCTTGGCCAGTTTGATCAGTTCGGGAATATTGCCGGCCGCTACCGAAGGATGCGCGGCAATCACAAACGGCACATAGACCGTCTGCGTGACTGGCGCGAAATCGCGCAAGGTGTTGTAGGGCAGTTTCTGCATCACGTTGGGATTGATCGACAGCGTGGTCGCCGTCGCCAGCAGGAGGGTGTAACCGTCGGGCGCGGCATTGGCCATCAGATCGGCGCCGATGATGGTGCTGGCGCCGCCACGGTTGTCGGTGACAAATTGCTGGCCGTAACGATCACTCAGTTTTCCGGCGATGCCGCGGGCGACGATGTCGGTGGTGCCGCCGGGCGGGTAGGGCACGATGAAGCGCACCGGGCGGGTCGGCCAGTTTTCGGCAGCGTGCACCAGGGGGGCGGCAATCTGCGTTGCGGCAATCAGGGCAGTACAGACAGCGATCTTTTTGTGGTTCATCGTGTTCTCCCCGTGTTTTTTTTATGGCTTGGTGATCTGTTCCAGGCCTTTGCTGCTGAACAGTGTCGCATGAGCGGGGTCAGCGAAGAAATCAAGCATGCCCCGAGTAGCTGCGGAATTTGCAGATGCACTGAATATGCCCGCCGATGTTTCGAAGGTTTTCTGCACATCCGCGGGCACCGGCCCGACCACATCCAGTCCCGGCACGGCCATCAGTTCCGGAATCTGCTGCAGGGCAATGTCGGCTTCTCCGGCAACCACGACTTTACCGATGTAACCGCCGGGGCGGGTCACGGTTCTGGCCTTCATCTGTTCGGCGATACCCAGTTTTTCGAGCAGCGTCGGAATGTACATGCCGCTGGCGCCATGCACGGTGTGGGCGATGGATTTTGCAGCAAGCAGCATTGCCCGGAAAGCATCGACCGTGCTGATGTCGGGGTGCGGTGTGCCGGCGCGCACGCCGACGCCGACGATGGCGCGGGCAAAGGCGCGGCGGGTGGCGGGGATGACAATACCGGCATCAGCCAGCTCTTTTACCGCGGCGGTGCCGAGTATTACGGCATCGCCGGGTTCATCGGCGCGGATTTTTGCGACCATGGCTTTGGCCGAGTCGGCGCTGACGGTGACTTTGTTGCCGCTGGCTTTTTCGTACGCCGGAATCAGGACATCGAGCACAGTGAGCGTGCTGTTGGAAGTGAGTATGTGCA
>JAKFUJ010000370.1 GCA_021732805.1 Betaproteobacteria bacterium
TCTCTGTCGATCTATGGAAAACCGCCGCCACGCCGCATATCCTGCACGCGTCCGAACCGGATCCGACCGGCGGTCTGAAGCAGATTCATCCCCTGCCCGGCGGCACGGTGTTCCGCATCAGCGAGATCGCCCCCGAGACCGAAGCCATCCGCAACATCACGCCCGAGCAATCCAAAGCGGTGTTTGAAGCGATGGGCAATAAAAACGCCACCACCGCCGGCTCGGCCAAAGGCCGCCACCCCTTCATGCACCGCACGCAGACCGTCGATTACGCCGTGGTGCTGAAGGGTGAGGTCACCATGCTGCTCGATGACCAGGATGTGGTGCTGAAGGAAGGCGACGTTGTAATTCAGCGCGGCACCAATCACGCGTGGAGCAACCGCAGCGACAAACCGGTACTGATGTTGTACGTGTTGATCGACGGCCAGTTTGATGATGAACTGCAGGGGCAGTTTGGGTCAGGGCATTGACCCCCAGTGACGAATGAGGAGTGAAGAGTAAAACCCTGCCGTCGTTGTCGGGCGGGAGTAACGAAGTGGATCCCGCCGATCCGCGCGTCAACGCCCGGAAAGGCGGGATACGCCCCGAAGGAAGTCCCCTTGGGGGCTCCCGCCCAACACTGCATATGAGTAGTTGATTTTATTAATTTTTAAATATTTTGGCGGACGCTTACGCAATCGTCTCGCCACGCCGTAGCCGCTCCATGCGTTCACGTGTTTCGGGGGTCTGCCCGGCCAGCGTGAACTGCCGCGCAGCCTCAACCCAGCGCAAACGGTCAATCATCGACAGCGCCTGGAACGCGCGCAACTGCTCATCGCTCACCCAGTAACTGAAGCCGCCTTGCGGTTTTCCCGAATTGTCACTCATCGCTGCTGATCACTTTGGATACGGCGCAGATGGTCGACATCAGCGGTGTCCTGCTGACGACCCGTGTTCTGCTTTAAAGCAATCATGTCACTGATCCCGCAAAGCGACACTTGGACACCACCAACATCGCGCGTTATGGCTGCGGCAAACGCGGACTCCATGTCGAGCGGATGCTTGATCAGCACATCAACTGTCGCACCTGAAGCCCGCGGCGCATTAAGCGCAAACGCGATCATGTGTTTAGTCTCGATCCACTCTTTGCGTTGCAGGGGATCTTTCAGCGATTCGAGCGGCACTGGTGCCTGCGGCTTGAGTCCGAGTTTGCGTGCACATGCCATAAAAGCATCCAGGTTGGGATTATCCAGCGCCAGCACGATATCCACATCCATGGTCATCCGCGGTACGCCGTGCAGATTCATCGCTAAGCCGCCAACCAGCAGGTAGCGGACGCGATGCTCATGCAGGCAACGAAACAGGTCGAGATAGAACATACCGGTCATTTTATACGGCGCCCGCTGTTGCCGTCTGTACCGCTGGAACCCGTAGTTGCAGGGTCGGAGGAAGTCCCCTTGGGGGACGCCTGCCCTAGACTTAACCATCCATGCCGGCACTTGATATCAATACGTCGATGCAATCAACATGTTTTCCGGATATGTCGAGAAAATTCGAAAATTTCGACATATCACTCCGCATGGATTTTCATCGCCGCAGCCGCAATGGGTTTTGCCCAATCAGGCACATGCGGCAAATCCTGCGGATTGAGTATGCGGCCCCGCTGCATATGCAGCACCAGCACCGGCGCCGGCATCTTGCCTGCGGCAGGATCGGCCTCAAAGCTGTTGTCATAGACCCGCAGCGCGGCCAGCACCGGCAGCATCTGGATCAGGTTCAAACGGCTGTGTTCGAAACGCCGGCGAATGGTCTGCTCCGGAATGTCATGGCCGCCGCGTGCAACGCGGGCCTTCACCCGCGCAATGTGCAGCTCCGGCGTTGCAAGCCCTGCATACCAGACATGCACAGCAGTCCCCTGGCGTGCCGCATCAATCAGCAGGCGCGGGATGGTGGATGCGCCCAGCGTGGTTTCAAACGCAAAATCCAGACCACCGGCAATCGCGCGCTCAAGCAAATCCCGACCACGATGCCAGGCCGCACTGTTGGCCTGCGTCTGGTCAAGTCCGTGATTCGCAGCTTTTAACGCGCGCGCCGCCTCATCGGGGTTGTAGTAGTCAGTGCCGTCGTTACGGAATGCCGCTCCGGCGATGCTGCTTTTACCCGCGCCGTTGACGCCGGCAAACACGTAAATATTCGACAACGGTTTCGCGTCTCACCCGGCATTGATCAGCGCTGCTTGCGCGCAGCTTTGAGTGCCGCACGACCCATCTCGGCGGGTGTGGCATTAAACGCGGCAGCCATGGCTTTGCGCGCCGCCGGGGTTTGCATGCGCGCCAGCAACACATCGTATTCGGCAGCAAGATCATTCAGCACCGGCGCGCGATCTTTGGTCAGCGCCACGAATTCTTCATAGGCCATCAACACGGCCTTGGGCGTTTCGTGCCGGGTGATGGCGACGGCCCCGCCACGCATCACCTGATCCAGCACCGTGGCCAGCCCGTTCTTGAGTTGGGTCGCGGCAACGGCAGGCACATCGACGAGTTCGCCGTGGCTGTTGCGGTAGGTCAGTGTCGACATGGAATGCTCCGGTGGTCGTTTGGCACATTATAGCTAAAATGGCCATTTTGGGCTATTTGATATGTTGCACCGTCCCCAGAACATAAGTAACTAATTGATTTTATAAATTATTTATATTTTTAGAATCCGTAAAGCCCGGCCGGATTGCTGACGAGGATCTTCTGGCGCACCGCCTCGCTCCCCGCCCACGCATTCAGCAAATCGAGCAGCGCAGCATCTTCCGGAAAATTGTTTTTCAGTGACGGATGCGGCCAGTTGGTCGCATACAACATGCGTTCGGGCGCGGCACGGATCAGTTCCTTCGCTGTGTTGCCGGCATCGGCGTAATCCGGTGCGCCGGTTTTTGAGCCGTGGTAAGGCGCCGAGAGTTTGACCCAGCAGCGTCCGCTGTCGACCAGGCTGCGCATCACCTTCCACGCCGGATCGTCCGTTGCAATCGGCTGCGCAAAGCGCCCGATGTGGTCGATGACGATGTCGCAGGGCAAGGCCCTGAGCTGCGCTTCGCGTCCGGCCAACTCGCTGCCATTCATCTGCAGTTGTACATGCCAGCCGTGGCCCGCGACGCGTGCGGCCATTTCGTTCAACGTGTCCCAGCTCACGCCGCCGTACGGCATCAGGTGATAACGGATGCCGCGCATGCCGGCGGCCGTCAGGCGCGCGATTTCGGCATCGCTGTCGCCGGGCAGCACGATCGCGACACCGCGGGTCTGATGCGTATCGTCGGCAAGTGCCTGCATCGCGGCCAGCGTGCAACGGTTGTCATTGCCGTACGCCGCAGGCTGGACGATGACCGTGCGCGTGATGCCGAGGCGCGCGCGCACTTTGCGGTATTCAGCAGTATTGCCGGGTATCGCCGGCAGGTTGGTGCCAGGCAGTTGCGTATATCCCGGCTCGAAGATATGCATGTGCGTGTCGCAGGTGCCGGCGGGAGATGGCAGCTTGGGTTTGGTATCGGTCATGGGATAAACGAGTGATGAGTGATGAGCGATGAGTGATGAATGCAGCGCCAGGCGGGAAAATCCTGCCGGTCGTTGAATGACTAAATCAAGGGATCGTCGTGCCCGGTCGCCGTACCCGAATCCGCCACCTGTGAGGCATGTTCGGCGATCTGCAGCGGCATGCCCAGGGATTCGGCAAGCTCCAGCACCAGATGCAGATCCTTGCGCATGTTGGGCAGCGGCGCACCGGGTGCTGACGCCTCCAGCATGCCCTTCCAGCGCGGACCGAGGTCGTGCCATACCTGCAGCACGGTGCTGTTGGCGAGGCCGTGTTTCAATACCGATTTCATCGCCTCCGGCGACACCCCGCCTGCCACGCCCAGCGCCAGCCCTTCGAGCAGCGCCATCACGTTGACGCTGAACACCAGTTGGTGCGCGAGTTTGGCCGCCTGACCGCTGCCGACCGCGCCGGTGTGGGTGATCTCACGCGCGAACACGCGAAACACCGGCAGCACGCGTTCCAGCGTCGATTCCGTGCCGCCGACCATCAGGCTTAGCGTACCTGCACTTGCAGCGATGATGCCGCCGGAGATCGGCATGTCCAGCGTGTCCCCGCCCTTCGCGGCAATTTTCATGGCGATGCGCTGCACCGGCTCCGGGCCCAGCGTGCTGCCGGTCGCAAAAATCGCGCCACGCTGGAAAGTATCCAGAATGCCGTTGTCGCCGGAGACGATGGCGTCGGTCTGCGCGACATCCGACACCAGGCTGATGATCAGGTCGCTCTGCTCTGCAACGGCGGCCGGTGATTTGCACGCCTTGGCGCCTAGTGCAGCGAGTTCGCTGACGGGCTCGCGGCGCACGTCGTACACCGCCGTGTGGTAACGCGCCTTCAGCAGCAGTTCACTGATCGGCCGGCCCAGCGCGCCGAGGCCGATGACGCCGACACGCATCGCCGGTTTTTGCTGCATCTGAGACTCCTCTATTGCGCCATGATACCGGCGTCCCTGATCACCTTGCTGTAGCGGGCAATTTCGCTTTTCTGGTAATCACGAAACTGCTCGGGCGAATTAAGCACCAGATCGACACCCATGCCGGTGAGTTTGTCTTTGGTGGCGGGCTGGTTGAATACTTTTGCAGTATCGCGCTGGATGCGCGCCGCAAGTTCGGGCGATGTTTTTGCGACACCCGCAG
>JAKFUJ010000235.1 GCA_021732805.1 Betaproteobacteria bacterium
GCAGTTGCAGATCGAAAGCACGCAAAAGCTGGTGGCATCCGCCTCGCACGTGCTGTCGGAACTGACGCGTTTCGCGGGCGTCGTCGTCACGCCGCGGCGCAGCGTCGGTTTCCGCCACATTGAATTCCTCAGGCTCGCTGAAAAACGCCTGCTGCTGATACTGGTCACCGCCGAAGGCGATGTGCAGAACCGCATCATCCAGACTGAAAAATCCTACTCTCCCTCCGAACTGGTCGAGGCCGCCAACATCCTCAACCAGAATTTTGCCGGCTGCACGTTTGACGAAATCCGCAGGCGCATCCAGTCCGAACTGAAGCAATTGCGTGAAGACATGACCCAGCTGATGAACGCGGCGCTTGCCGCCGGCGACCAGGCCGTCAGTGAATCCGCCGAGGATGTGGTCATTTCGGGCGGAACCAATTTGCTCGGCATCGACGACCTGTCCTCCAACATGGCCAAGCTGCGCGATCTGTTCAACCTGTTCGAGCACCGCACCACGCTGCTGCAATTGCTGGATGTATCGAGTCGCGCGCAGGGGATACAGATTTTCATCGGCGGCGAAGCCGGCCTGACGCCGCTCGATGAGTGCAGCGTGATTACCGCCCCCTACGAAGTCGACGGCAAGATCGTCGGCACTGTCGGCGTTATCGGACCGACGCGCATGGCTTATGAACGCGTGATTCCCATCGTCGACATTACCGCAAAATTGTTAAGCAGCGCCTTAACGCAGCGCTAAGCGCGGCGCGACAGCCTCACACACTGATGGGACTTTTCACCAAAGAGCCGTCGTTTGCCCACGGCACTGCGCCGAAAATCGGCATCCTGCTGATCAACCTCGGCTCCCCCGAAGCCGCAACCCCCGCCGCGGTACGCACCTATCTGCGCGAATTCCTGTCCGATCCCTACGTCGTCGAAATCCCGCGCCCGATCTGGTGGCTGATCCTCAACCTGTTTGTGCTGAACACGCGCCCCAAGGCGTCTGCAGCGCGTTATGCGCAGGTTTGGACCAAGGAGGGATCACCGCTGAAAGTGCACACCGAACGCCAAGCCAACTTGCTGCGCGGGTATCTCGGTGAACGCCTGAAACAGCCGCATGTCGTCGACTACGCGATGCGCTACGGTAAACCATCAATAGCCTCAAAGCTGGAAACCCTGAAAGCGCAGGGTTGCGACCGTATCCTGCTCCTGCCGCTGTATCCGCAATATTCGGCGAGCACCACCGCCACCGTCTTCAACACGGCATTTGAAATCATCGGCCGCATGCGCAACCAGCCGGCGGTGCGCACCGTCAAACACTTTCACGACCATGAGGGCTATGTCAAAGCCGTCGCGCAAAACATCAGCGACGACCGGGTCAAAAACGGCCGCGGCGATCATCTGCTGCTGAGTTTTCATGGCGTGCCTCGACGCACGCTGGAGCTTGGCGATCCCTATCACTGCGAATGCCTGAAAACCGGCCGCATGATCGCCGAGCAGATCGGCCTGAAGCCGGAGTTCTACACCATCGCCTTCCAGTCGCGTTTCGGTCGCGCCGAATGGCTGAAGCCCTATACCACCGAAGTGATCAGCCAGCTCGCCAAAAAGAAAATCGCCCGCGTCGATGTCGTTTGCCCCGGATTTGTCAGTGACTGCCTGGAAACGCTGGAAGAAATCGCCATCGAAGCCAAAACCGGATTCCTCAATGCCGGCGGCAGGGAACTGCACTACATCCCCTGCCTCAACGAACGCGATGACTGGATGCACGCGCTGACCGATATCGTGCTGAAAAACGTGCTGGGCTGGAACAATACGGCCACACCGGACAACCTGAAAAACTCACACGAGCACGCACTGCGGCTCGGCGCAAAAAAATAAGCAATGCCTTTCGTCGAGCGCAAAGGCCAGCCGCGGCTGCATTACGTCATCGACGACTACACCGACCCGTGGAGAAACGCGCCGGTCGTGCTGCTGCAACACGGCAACGGCCGGTCGGCACGATTCTGGTACCAATGGGTGCCGGCGCTGGCCCGCCACTACCGCATCGTGCGTCCGGACATGCGCGGTCTCGGCGAATCAGGCCGCGATTTCGATCTCACGACCGGGCTGACGGAAGAACATTGCGTGGAAGATCTGGCCGCGATCATCCATGATCTTGGCGTGGATCACGTCCATTATGTCGGCGAATCTTCCGGCGGCATCATCGGGCTGGGGCTGGCTGCAGCGCACCCGGCGCTGGTGCGCACCCTGACCCTGGCTGCGACGCCGGTTTATATCAGCGACAGAATGAAAACCAGCTATGCGTTGAAGCATGGATCACGCACCGACGCGATGCGCGACATGGGCATCCGCCAATGGGTGGACACCACGAACCGCTCGACGCGATTCCCGCCGGAGACGGAAGAAGGTTTCTTCCAATGGTACGCCGACGAATTCGCCAGAGGCGACATTGAGGTGCTGCTGCGTCTGGTGCAACTGGTGAATGAAGCCAATGCACTGGACTGGTTGCCCAGGGTGCAATGCCCTGTGCTCGGCCTCTACCCCACCGGCGGGCCGATCACCGATGCCGAACAGGAAAAGCTGCTGACGACCCATCTGAAGGATTTCAAGCTGGTGCATCTGCCGACGCAATACCACATGGTGCATCACATCGTGCCCGAAGCCTGCACGGCGGAATTATTGAAGTTCCTCGCGCAACATCCCTGAGAACACCTACTCTGCGTCCGGGTCTTCTTCCTCGTCGTCGTCCGACACCACCTCCATCTGCGCCGGCCCCAGACCCAGCGAATGGGTGACTGCAGTGCCATCAGCCGCCTGCCACGAATCCTCCACCCATGCGCCGCCAAACTCGTCGATCTCATTGACTTCCAGTACCGAACCCTCCATCGCACGGGTGGCTTCGGCGTCGGCCTCGGACAAATGCGCCAGCACCGAATCGCTGATTCTCAATACCCGAACGCGGGTGCCCACGTAAACCGGCGTGCCGTTGATGTCTTCCGCTTCATCGTCCATAAGTGGCCATTGATTTCGTTATCAAGGAGCAAACAGCAGACTCAAGGCAAATAGTCCCGTGATTTACCGGCTATGTCGAGCTTGAATCCTGTAATTTCACCTTCTCCACTTTTCCACGCAGGAATACCGCATGAAAATGCTATTCGCAGCCCGCATCGCTGTCGCTCCGGGCGGCTGCGGCGCCGTCAAAAAGCAGGCAGTGGAAACCGCACAACAAACCAAAGAAATGACGCAGAAAAAACCCGATGCAGCGACTCAGGCCATACGGCGAGGCGCTGAACAGGCAGGCAATGTCGACAGACAGAAGGTTATGACACGGCGCGATTGCGATGGGCGATCTACGTTATCCGTCACTCCCATGCAGGCCCTGATCCTCATCAAATGCCAATAAAATCAATTACTTATAAAAATCAAAGAATTCCCTTGAAATCCAAAGGGTCGGCCCAACATGCCAACAGTTAATCCATCACGAAAACCAGAGCGCCATGTCCCAGGAATCACAAGACCAAACCACCAATACCGCAGAAGCCGCTACCGCTGAAAACTCAGCGCCGGGCGCAGAAACTGCGCCCTCCGCCGAAGAACTGCTGCAAGCCGCGGAAGCCAAGGCCCAGGAAAACCACGACGCTTTTCTGCGTGCCAAGGCCGAAACCGAAAACATCCGCAAGCGCGCAATCACCGACGTTGCCAACGCGCATAAATACGCGGTCGAAAATTTCGCCGCTGAATTGCTCGCGGTAAAAGACAGCCTTGAAGCCGCGCTCGCCGTCGAGACCGCGACAGTCGAGAGCCTGAAAAACGGCGCCGAGCTGACGCTGAAACAACTGTCGGCCGCTTTCGAAAAATTCAGATTGGCAGAAGTCAATCCTGTCGGCGGGAAATTCGATCCGCACCGCCATCAGGCGATCAGCATGATCGAAGCCGACGCCGAACCGAATACCGTGGTGCAGGTGCTGCAGAAAGGTTATGTGCTGCACTATCGCGTGGTGCGCCCGGCGCTGGTCACCGTCGCCAAAGCCAGGGACGCTTGAAAACCATGCCGGCGACCCCACTTATTGCATCAAGACAGTCAGTGATAGTTTTATGAATTATTTAATTAAATCAATAACTTATAAATAATCACCGGCGCAACCCCTTTTCAGAACGAGGTACATAAACATGGGCAAGATCATAGGCATCGACCTGGGCACCACGAATTCCTGCGTGGCGGTGATGGAAAACGGCCAGCCGAAGGTCATTGAAAACTCCGAAGGCGCGCGCACCACGCCGTCAATCGTCGCCTACATGGACGATGACGAAATCCTCACCGGTGCGCCCGGCAAACGCCAGGCGGTGACCAACCCGAAAAACACGCTGTATGCCGTGAAGCGGCTGATCGGCCGGCGCTTCGAGGAAAAAGAAGTGCAGAAGGACATCGACCTGATGCCCTACAAAATCGTCAAAGCCGACAACGGCGACGCCTGGGTGGAAGTGCGCGGCAAAAAAATTGCTTCGCAGGAAGTCTCGGCGCAGGTGCTGATCAAGATGAAAAAAACCGCCGAGGATTATCTCGGCGAGCCGGTGACCGAAGCGGTGATCACGGTGCCCGCGTACTTCAACGATTCGCAGCGTCAGGCGACCAAGGACGCCGGCCGCATCGCCGGCCTCGACGTCAAGCGCATCATCAACGAGCCGACGGCAGCGGCACTGGCCTTC
>JAKFUJ010000014.1 GCA_021732805.1 Betaproteobacteria bacterium
ACGGCGCCACCGGGCTGCCGGGGTTGATCCATGACAGCAACGCCTGCAGCAGCGTCGCGCCGAAGACGATGTAAATCAGCAGCTTGAGTACGGCCACGGCGGCGAGCGCGGCAATGCCGATGACCGCCATTCCCGCTGCGGTTCCAAAGCTGAAACCGCGGATCTGCATCACAATCAGCAATTCCAGCAACTGCATCAGCCAGGCGAGCAGCAGCGTCGGCAGGTCTATGCCCCACAGGCCGGGTATGAAACGACGGGCCGGTTTCACCATGAAATCGGTCAGTGCGTTGACAAAATCCGCAAGGGGGTTGCGATACGGCGCGCGCACCCACTGCAGGTAGAAACGCAGCAGCAGCGTGAGCGTGAGCAGGCCGAATGTCATTTCGGCGATGAATATCAATGCATTGGCGAGCATGGCGGGGTGTTGTCAGTCCTTGCCCAGGGCGTCGCCCATTTCCGTTGCGCGTTTTGCCGCAGCGCGTACTGCGCGGATGAATGCAAGCTTGACCGCCGCTTCGTCGAGCGCGTTGATCGCGCGTTCGGTGGTGCCGCCTTTTGAGGTGACCCGGGCACGCAGGGTTGCCGGATCGGCATCGCCGTCGACGGCAAGTTTGATCGCGCCGGCAAAGGTCGCCAGCGCGCTCTGCCGGGCAATTTCCGGAGACAGACCGAGTTCGCGCGCGGCCTGTTCCAGCGCCTCGATGAAATAAAACACATAAGCCGGTCCGCTGCCGGACACGGCGGTGACGGCATCCAGATCACTTTCCTTGTCGACCCAGAAGGTGTCTCCGACTGCGGCGAGTATGTCTTCGGCGCCGCGGCGCTGCTCGGCGCTGACGCCGGCCATCGCATGAAGTCCGGTGATGCCGGCGCCGACCAGCGCCGGCGTATTGGGCATGGCGCGCACCACCTGCGCAGTGGAGCCCAGCCAGCGCGCGAGATCGCCGCCGCGGATGCCGGCGGCGATGCTGATCACCAGCTGCCCCTTGATCGCCGGGGACAGTGCCGAGGCGACTTCGCGCATCTGCTGCGGTTTGACTGCCAGCACGATGCAGTCGGCGCCGGCTGCGGCCGCCTTGCCATCCGTGGATGTGCAGATGCCGAATTGTTTTTCCAGCCGCGACAACGCCTCCGGCAGCACATCGACGGCGTGCAGGGACGACGGCGCCCGGCCTTTGGCGATCAGTCCGCCGATGATCGCGGCAGCCATGTTGCCGCCACCGATAAAGAGGATGTTCATTGATTGATGCGTGAAAGGTGAAAGGTGAAAGGTGAAACGTAAAACCTGAAACGGCGGAGACGATGATTATTCGCGAAGCGTACCCATGCAACACATTATACGTTTCACATTTCACATTTCACTTTTTACTTTCATGTTTCACGGCAGCCCGGGTTCCGAAAATTGCCGCGCCGATACGCACGATCGTCGCCCCTTCGGCTATCGCGGATTCCAGGTCGTCGGACATGCCCATCGACAGTGTATCAATGGCCGGGTCCTCCTCCTGCAAACCTTCCTTCAGCCGGCGCAGCAGCGCAAAACGCGTCCGCTGCATCGAAACGTCAGCAGTCGGTTCGGGTATGGCCATCAGGCCGCGCAGACGCAGGCGCGGCATTTCGCGGATCGCAGACGCCAAAGCGTGTTCGGTGCCGGGTGCGACACCGCTTTTGCTGGATTCACCGCTGACATTGACCTGTATCAGCACATTGAGCGGCGGCAGCTGCGGCGATCGCGTGTCGTTCAGACGGCGGGCAATTTTTTCACGTTCAACGCCATGCACCCATGCAAAATGTTCTGCAACCAGCCGGGTCTTGTTGCTCTGTAACGGGCCGATAAAATGCCATTCGATATCCAGATGCGCAAGTTCACGCGCCTTGTCGACGGCTTCCCGGGCAAAATTTTCGCCAAAGGCACGCTGGCCGGCCTGCCAGGCGGCGACTATGCAGGATGCATCGAAAGTCTTGCTGACCGCGAGCAGTTGCACGCTTGCGGGATCGCGATTTGCGCCGTTGGCAGCACGCGCAATCCGTTCGCGTACGGCTTGCAAGTTTGCAGCGATTATGGCCATAATTTCAGCGCGCTCAATAGCAGGCTTTCCAGCGTGTTTGTTGCGCGCTGATGACGGCCTGATTCGCACATCTCCCGGGGAATTATAAATGGACATTTCCGAACTGCTGGCATTCGTCGTCAAAAACAAAGCCTCCGACCTGCATCTGTCCTCCGGCCTGCCGCCGATGATCCGCGTGCATGGCGACATCCGCCGCATCAACCTGCCGGCGCTGGAGCACAAGGATGTTCATGCCATGGTCTACGACATCATGAACGACGGGCAGCGCAAGTTCTATGAAGAAAACCTGGAATGCGACTTTTCGTTTTCGATTCCCAACCTCGCCCGTTTCCGCGTCAATGCCTTTGTCCAGCAGCGCGGCGCCGGTGCAGTGTTCCGGACCATTCCGTCCAAGGTGCTGAGCCTGGAAGACCTGAAAGCGCCCAAGGTGTTCGTCGAAATCGCCAACCAGCCGCGCGGCGTGGTGCTGGTCACTGGTCCGACCGGTTCAGGCAAATCGACGACGCTGGCCGCCATCGTCAACCACATCAACGAAAACGAGCAGGGTCATATCCTGACGGTGGAAGACCCGATCGAGTTCGTCCACGAATCAAAGAAATGCCTGATCAACCAGCGCGAAGTCGGCCCCCACACGCTGTCGTTCGCCAACGCGCTGCGTTCTGCGCTGCGCGAAGATCCGGACATCATCCTCGTCGGCGAGATGCGCGACCTGGAAACCATCCGCCTGGCGCTGACCGCCGCCGAAACCGGGCATCTGGTGTTCGGCACGCTGCATACCAGTTCGGCGGCCAAGACCATCGACCGCATCATTGACGTGTTTCCGGCCGAAGAGAAAGAGATGATGCGTTCCATGTTGTCGGAGTCGCTGCGCGCGGTGATTTCACAGACGCTGCTCAAAACCAAGGACGGCAGCGGACGCGCCGCGGCGCACGAAATCATGGTCGGCACGCCGGCCATCCGCAATCTGATCCGCGAGAACAAGGTGGCGCAGATGTATTCGGCGATCCAGACCGGCGCCCAGCTCGGCATGCAGACGCTGGACCAGAACCTGCAGGATCTGGTGAAGCGCAATATCGTGTCGGTCGATGAGGCGCGCGGCAAGGCAATGAACAAGGACTCGTTCCGGTAAGCTTCCGGAGCAGCGTTAGGCAACATTAAAGAGGGAGCAAGGCATGGAACGAGAACAGGCAGTCAAATTCATGCACGATCTGCTGCGGGCGATGGTCACGAAAAAGGCCTCCGACCTGTTCATCACGGTGGGCTTTCCGCCGGCGATCAAGCTCGACGGCAAGATGACCCCGGTCGCGCAGCAGACGCTGACAGCGCAGCACACGTCGGAACTCGCGCGCGGTATCATGAACGACAAGCAGGCGGGTGAGTTCGAAGCGACCAAGGAATGCAACTTCGCAGTCAGCCCCGGCGATATCGGCCGTTTCCGTGTCAACGCCTTCATGCAGCAGGGGCGGGTCGGCATGGTGCTGCGGACCATCAACACCTCGATTCCGAAATTCGACGACCTGAAACTGCCAGCGGTGCTGAAAGACGTGGTGATGACCAAGCGCGGCCTGGTGATCATGGTCGGCGGCACGGGTTCGGGCAAATCAACGTCGCTGGCGGCGATGATGGGTTACCGCAATGAAAACAGCTACGGCCACATCATCACCATCGAAGATCCGATCGAGTACGTGCACGACCACAAGAACTGCGTGATCACCCAGCGCGAAGTCGGTGTCGATACCGATTCCTGGCATGCCGCACTGAAAAACACTTTGCGCCAGGCGCCGGACGTGATACTGATCGGCGAGATTCGCGACCGCGAAACCATGGACCACGCCATTGCCTTTGCCGAAACCGGCCACCTGGCCATGGCGACACTGCATGCCAACAGTGCCAACCAGGCGCTGGACCGGATCATCAACTTTTTCCCGGAAGAGCGTAAACAGCAGTTGCTGATGGACCTGTCGCTGAACATCCGCGCGCTGGTGTCGCAGCGGCTGATTCCGAAAAAAGACGGCAAGGGTCGTGCAGCCGCTGTCGAAATCCTGCTCAATTCGCCGCTGATTTCGGACATGATCTTCAAGGGCGAGGTGCACGAAATCAAAGGCATCATGGCCAAGTCGCGCGAACTCGGCATGCAGACCTTCGATCAGCATTTGTTCGATCTGTATGAATCGGGCGACATCAGCTATGAAGACGCGTTGCGCAACGCCGATTCGATGAATGAACTGCGGCTGATGATCAAACTCAACAGCAAGGACGCCAAGGACAAGGATTCGATGTCCGGCATCGAGCACCTGAATCTTGTCTGATCCGTTTTTTTACGCAGGACTACGCCGGCCGCAGCGCCGGCGTTTTTCTTGATGGATATTCTTTTCAACATTCCATTTGACTGGGCGACTTACGCCGTCTGTGCCGCCATCGTCGGCGGTGCCTATGTGATTTTCGGCATCACCGCCTTTGGTGCCGCGATGTTCACGGTGCCGGCGCTGTCGTATTTTTTCCCGCTCGATTTTGTGCTTCCTGTGTGTGTGCTGCTCGACGTGTCGGCGGCGCTGGCGCTGGGCTCCAGGTTTTCAAAGGACGCAGACCGC
>JAKFUJ010000321.1 GCA_021732805.1 Betaproteobacteria bacterium
AGCGTGACCAGGCCGATCTGGAAATACACGTCATTGCTCAAACGGGCGATGCCGGCCAGTGGTGACAGCAGACCCTGCAGCCACGGGATGCCCGATGCGAGGTAATAAGGCATCGGCAGCAGGTTGTTGATGAAAATAGCCGCCAGAGCGCCGAAGGTGCCGAAGGGCAGCGCCAGCATCACCGCCAGCGGCAGCGACCAGCGGTTGTACTGCGCAGCGAGAATCAGGAACACCATCAGCGCCGCGAGTCCCAGTGCGATGACTGAAGTGCCGCCGGAGCGTTTTTCCTGAAACGATGAGCCGCCCCAGTCGTAGGTGAATCCGGCAGGCAGTGTTTCGCGCGCGATGCGCTCCATGCCGGCGATCGCTTCACCCGAACTGAAGCCGGGTTTGGCGGAGCCGAAGATTTTGACCGCAGGCAGATTGTTGAAGCGGTCCAAGGAGTCGGGACCTGATGAATAATTCACCTTGGCCAGCGACGACAGCGGCACCATCGCGCCGCGTTCCGAACGCACAAAGACCGAGCCGACATCGTCAGGCGTCTTGCGGTAGGCCGGTTCCGCCGACATCAGCACCTGCCAGGTGCGGCCGTACTTGTTGAAGTCATTGACGTAAGCAGTGCCCAGCGTTGCAGCGAGCGTGTTGTAAAGATCGTCAATCGGCACGCCGAGCGCCTTCGCCTTTTCGCGGTCGGTTTCCACGTAGAGCTGCGGCACATTGGCGCGCCACAGCGTGTTGACCTGACCGAACATCGGATCCTTGGCGACTGCGGCGAGCAACTGCTGGGTGACTTCAGACAGTTTCTGCGGGCCGCCTTCACCGCGGTTTTGAATATAAAACTCGAAGCCGCCGGCGTTGCCCAGACCAAAAATCGGCGGCGGGCCGAAGGCCAGTGCCAGGCCTTCCTTGATCTGGCTGGTTTTCATGAAAAACTCGCCGACCAGTTGGCCGGTGGAAACCGTGCGTTCGTCCCAGTGTTTCTGCGTGACAAAAATCGTCGCCGCACTGTTGCGGAAGCCGCCGCCGAGGAAGTCGAGACCGGTAAAGGCGATGGCGGATTCATTGGCCGGATTGGACTTGATGATGTCCACCACTTCGTTGACCACCTTGTCGGTGCGCTCCAGGGTCGCGCCGTCCGGCAGGAATACCGCCGCAATGTAATAACCCTGATCTTCATCCGGCACCAGTGAACCCGGCGTTGCACGCCAAAGACCAAAAGTCAGCGCAACCATGCCTACGAACAGCAGCACCGCAATCAGGCCACGCCGCAGCATCCAGGTCACGCCATCGACATAACGCCCGGTCATGCGGCTGAACCAGTCGTTGAACCATCTGAAGAAACGGCCGGGTTCCTGGTGTTGGCGCTTCAGGATCAGCACGCACAATGAAGGCGTCAGTGTCAGCGCGACAATGCCCGAAATCACCACGGCGATGGAGATGGTCACCGCGAACTGGCGGTAGAGTTCGCCGGTCAGTCCGCCGAGGAAGGCGATCGGCACGAATACCGCGCACAGCGTCAGCACGATGGCAATGATCGGACTGGTCACCTCGCGCATCGCCTTGATCGAGGCTTCACGTGCATTGAGGTGTTCCTCATGCATGATGCGCTCGACGTTTTCGAGCACGACGATGGCATCGTCAACCACAATGCCGATGGCGAGCACCATGCCGAACAATGTCAGTGTGTTGATCGAGTAGCCGAGCAGCAGCAGGCCGGCAAAGGTGCCGATCAGCGATACCGGCACTGCGGCAAACGGAATCAGCGTGGCGCGCCAGTTCTGCAAGAACAGGTAGACCACCAGAAACACCAGCGCCATGGCCTCGAGCAGCGTAATGACTACTTCGCGGATCGACACTTCGACAAAACGCGTGGTGTCGTACACCACGGTGTGTGTCAGACCCGGCGGATAACCTGCAGCCAGCGGCGCCATCACCGCTTTTACGCGGTCGGCAGTGGCCAGCGCATTGGCATTGGGTTGCAGGAATATACCCACCAAGGTCGCTGTTTTACCATTGACGCGGCCGATGAAATCGTAATCCTTGGAGCCCAGTTCGACGCGGGCCACGTCCTTCAGTCGCAGCATCGTGCCGTCGGTATTGGCGCGGATCACGATGTTTTCAAATTCCTCGGGTTCCGACAGCCGGCCCTTGGTGGTAATTGTGTAAACAAGCTCTTGCGGTCCGCCGGTTGGCGACTGCCCGATCTTGCCGGCGGCGAACTGCGCGTTCTGTTCGTTCAGCGCGCGGGTCAAATCGCCCGGCGTCAGTTTCAGTTGTGCCAGGCGATCGGGACGCGTCCAGATGCGCATCGCGTAATCCTTGGCGCCGAAAATCTGCACGTTGGTGGTGCCTGGGACGCGCTTCAGGGCATCAAGCACGTTCAGCGTGACGTAGTTCGAGATGAACAGGTCATCACGGCTGCCATCAGGAGAAGTGAATGCGATGACCTGCAGGAACGACGAGGAACCCTTTTCGACACTCACGCCCTGACGCCGGACTTCCAGCGGCAGTCGCGGCTCGGCCTGTTTGACGCGGTTGTTGACGTTCAGCGCGGCCTTGTCGACATCGGTGCCGATGTCGAAGGTCACCTGGATTTCCAGTACGCCGTTCGAACTCGAGTTCGAGCTCATGTAGAGCATGTTCTCGACACCGGTGATCTGGTTTTCCAGAGGGGCGGCGACGGTCTGCTCAATGACCTGCGCCGAAGCGCCGGGATATACCGCGCGTACGGTCACCACCGGCGGTGCGATTTCCGGATATTGCGCAATCGGCAACACGCGCATCGCGGCAAGGCCTGCGAGCACGATGAAGATGGATACCACCACCGCAAAAATCGGGCGGTCTATGAAAAAGCGTGACATGGTTGTCGTTCCGCCGTGTTCAGGATTTCACGGCCGGCTTGGCCGCGGGTTTTTCTTTTGGAGCATCTGCCGGTTTGCCGCCGGATTTGTCGTCAGGTTTGGCCGCCGCCGGATCGGTGACAGTGACCGGAGCGCCGGGACCAGTCTTCAGCACACCGTCGACGATCACACGTTCTCCCGCTTTCAGTCCGCTGTTGATCACCCAGCCGTCTGTAACCCAGGCGCCGACTTCGACCGGGCGCGGTTCAGCCTTGGATTCGGCATTGACCACATAGACGAATTTCCCGCCCGGCCCTTCGAGCACCGCGCGCTGCGGCACGATGATGGCTGCAGGACGCATCGCGCCGGACAGCGTGATGCGCACGAACTCCCCTGCTCGCAGCAGGTTGGAGGGATTGGGAAATTCCGCCCTTGATTCGCTGGTGCCGGTCTGGGTGTTGACCCGGACATCGCTGAAATTGACCGTGCCGCCCTTCGGATATTCGCGGCCGTCTCCCAGTTTCAACGAGGCCTTGAGCTTGCCGTCGGTTGGCAGTTTGATACGGCCGGCTTCGACGTCGCGGCGCAATGCGAGGTGATCGCGGTCGGAGACGCCGAAAATCACGTACATGGGGTCGGTCTGCGTGACTGAAGTCAGCAGCACGCTGGGGCCGGAGACCAGCGTGCCTTCGGAGACCGCGGCGCGGGCGGCAACGCCGGTGATCGGCGATGCGACGCGGGTCCACTCCAGATTGAGCTTCGCCTCATTGAGGCGCGCGCGCGCGCTTTCGACCTGGGCGCGGCTGATGCGCTCCGCAGATGTTGCGTCATCCAGCTCTTTCTGACTGACGGCTCTGGCTTCATATACAGGCTTCAGGCGCGAGAGTTCGCGCTGCGTCTGCTGCAGTTGCGCCTCGGCGACACCGAAATCGGCGACGGCGCGGGCCTGCGCCAACTGGAACGGAACCGGATCGATGGTGAACAGGGATTCGCCCTGACGCACCGTGCTGCCCTCGCGGTAATTCCTTTTGAGCAGGATGCCGTTGACCCGGGCGCGGACTTCGACTTCGCGGAAGCCCGCAGTCTGTGCGGTGTATTCCAGCGTGATCGGCACATCGCGCGGCTCGGTGGTAATCACCGAAACGGGCGGCGGCGGGAAAGCGGGCGGGCCGCCTGCGGGGCCGCAACCGGCGATCACCAGCAGCGACGCTGCTACAGCGGCGCGGCGCAAAATATAACGATGGGGGGGATGATGGTCGATCATGTTGTTGTTCCCTGAAGATGGCCGGTCGCTTATGCCGACGGCAGCGGTGTTTGTGAAAATAAATTGGTGCAGGGAGTTTACATACAACCATGAATGTATGTAAAGTACGGTTTTATGACAACGCCCGGTTTCAGCCGGGGACATGACAGGGGTAGCCGGAGGACTGTGGCCAGACGCACCAAAGACGAGGCGGTGGAAACCCGCAACCAGATTCTTGACGCGGCGGAGCGGGTATTCAGCGCACGCGGTGTGTCACGTACATCGCTCGCGGATATTGCAGAGGCCGCCTCGGTGACGCGCGGCGCAATTTACTGGCATTTCAAGGACAAGGCCGACCTGTTCTGTGAAATGGTTGCGCGGGTGACCATGCCGATGGAGGACGCGCCGTGCCAGATCAATCCTGCGCTGGAAGCGGATCCGCTGGCAGGTGTGCGCGCAATGCTGACCGGCATCCTGCAGCGTACCTCCGGCGATGTGCAGGCGCGGCGGGTGTTTCATATCGTGTTCCACAAATGCGAATACGTCGATGAAATGGAGCC
>JAKFUJ010000213.1 GCA_021732805.1 Betaproteobacteria bacterium
GCGCGGGGCAATTGGCGGAAATCCGTGAACTGGTGGATAAAGGTGTGGCGATTGCACTGGCGGGGCCGCTGCCCGATGAATTGCAAAGCATCACCGGTTATGACGCTGCGGTCACAACAGCAAGCGCCAATGCCGCAGCCGCAGGCGAATTTGCGAAATTTCTGGCGTCACCGGCAGCGCGTGCCGCGATGGCGACCACCGGCATCGACTGAACCCCGGTTTCTGATATCACCCCCATCCCAACCTTCCCCCTGAAGGGGAAGTAGTTTTCAAGCGAGGCTAGTGATGACCACTCTCAAAATACTCAGCGCAGGTGCAGTCAAACGCGGCGTCGCCCGCGTCGCCGAAGCGTTTGAAAAAGACACCGGAACCAAAGTCGAAATCGAATTCACGCCGGTGCCGGAGGTGCGGCGGCGGGTCGCGGCCGGCGAAACCGCCGATGTGGTGGTGGCGACACCGGTTGCACTGGATGAATTTGCCGCGCAAAACAAAATCGTCGCCGGCAGCCGTGGTTTCATCGGTCGCTCGCGCATGGGCGTGGTGATCCATGCCGATGCGCCGGTGCCGGCGATTGCGGATGCGGCGGCGCTGAAGGCGCTGCTGCTCGGTGCCAGTCACGTCGTGCGCAATGAGGCTTCGAGCGGCATTTATTCGGAAAAACTGCTGAATAAAATGGGGCTGACCGAAACACTGGGCGCCAGACTGGTTGTCGTCAAAACCGGTTCCGGCATCATGCAATATGTGGCCGATCATCCGGCGCAGGCCGTGGGCCTGGCGCAGATTTCGGAATTGATGGTGATGATGGACAAGGGCTGCAAGGTCAAACTGGCGGCGCCGCTGCCGGATGAAGTGCAGAACATGACCAGCTATGACGCGGCGGCGATGTCCGGCGCACCGGCGGCGGCAGCGGTTCTCGCGAAACGGCTGGCTTCAGCCGAAGCAAAAAAGATTTTTGCGGAAACCGGCATTTCCTGACCGGTTCCGTCCGCGACGCTCATGTATAGCGACGAAGACCTGGATGCGGCGGTAGCAGCCGGCGCCTTGAGTGCCGGGTCTGTGGCCGCGTTTCGTGCGCACATGGAAAAGGCGCGTTCGACGCGCGTTGTGGACGAAGAACACTTTCGTCTGGTCAACAGCTTCAATGACATCTTTGTCGCCATTGCCGGCATGCTGGTGCTCATTGCCGTGGGCTGGATCGCGGGAACCGTAGGGCAATACCTGATCGGCGTGGCGGTTGCGGCAACGGCCTGGGGGCTTGCAGAATTTTTTACCCGGAAACGGCGGATGGCCCTGCCTTCAATCCTGTTTCTGCTGGCGTTTGCCGGCGGTGTTTTTGCGGCGTTTATGCCGAAGTTCAGTATTGCCGGCATTGAGTCCGGCGAGTTCGGCATAAAAATCGCGGCCGCCGCGGCCATAACTGCAGGATGCACATGGCTGCACTGGCGGCGTTTTCGCGTGCCGATTACGGTGGCCGCAGGTGCGGCGGCCCTGATCGGCGTGGTGATCGGCCTGTTGATCGCGGTGATGCCGGACTTGATCAAATGGACAAACAGTATCCTGCTTGTCTCCGGCGTCACGGTATTCGTGTTTGCGATGTACTGGGACATTACTGATCCGTTGCGCCAGACCCGCCGCGCAGACGTCGCGTTCTGGCTGCATCTGCTTGCTGCGCCGTTGATTGTGCATCCGGTGTTTACGCTGTTCGGATTGCTCGGCAGGGATGCCGGAATCAGCAGCGCCCTGGTGGTGATGCTGCTCTACGTGGGCATGGCGATCATCGCCCTGATCATTGACCGGCGGGCGTTGATGGTTTCAGCGCTGGTTTATGTGCTGGTCGCGATCAGCACCGTGCTCGAGAAATTCGGCGCCGTCGGTGTTAATGTGGCATTGACCGCATTGCTGATTGGCTCGGCACTGCTGATGCTGTCGGCGTTCTGGCATATCAGCCGCACGCGAATGGTGCGCTGTCTGCCGGATGCGTGGCAGGGCAAACTGCCGCCGTTGCGCTGAGTATGGAACAACCGATGGACAGATTTTGGCGGCACGATTTTCGTAAAAGTTTTTTTATAAATTTCTCCGGGAGATCAGCATGAACAGGATGATGGCGGCAGTGACTGGCTTGGGTCTGGTGATGGGCATGACGGCGCAAGCTGCCGAGATCACAGTGATGAGCGGCGGTGCGGTGGAGCCTGGATTGAAGGCGGCTGCTGCGGCTTTTGAAAAACAGTCCGGTCACAAGGTGAAGATCACTTTCAATACCACGCCGCAGATGCGCAAGCGCGTTGCCGCCGGCGATACCTTTGATGTGGTCATCGCACCGCCGGCAGCAGTCAAGGAATTCGCTGCGGCGGGCAAGGTCGAGGCGGGCGGTCTGGATATCGGACGCGTCGGCTCCGGTGTTGCGGTACGGCCCGGTGCGCCGGTGCCGGCAATCGCCACTGCGGATGACATCAAAAAAACCGTGCTCGAAGCCGAGTCCATTGTTTTCAACACCGCCTCTACCGGCATCTATTTCGAGAACCTGCTGAAAAAATGGGGCATCTATGAACAAGTGCAGCCCAGGACCGCGCGTTACACGACCGGTGCGGAAGTGATGAAACATGCGCTCAAAGGCAAAGGCCGGGAAGTTGCCTTTGGCCCGATCACTGAAATCCTGCTGGAGAAGGAACACGGCCTGGTGTTCGTCGGACCGCTGCCGCCGGAAGTGCAGAACTTCACTTCATACATTGCGGTGCCGATGAGCGCGGGCACGCAGAAGGATGCTGCGCAGGCGCTGGTGAAATTTTTGGGCGGACCGGTGGGCAAACCGTTGTTTGTTGCGGCAGGCATCGAATAAGCGCGATGAGACGGCAGTGGAGCCTTCACGGTCAATAGCGTTCGTCACGAATGTCAATGTAAATAATTGATTTAGATGAATATTTTTATATGTAACGGCATGGTTACAGGCGCAACACACTGTTGCACATGATTCGTTTACGACATTCCTTGGCGATGCGTTAATGGCAGCAGGTAGCACAACAAGGAGATCTGCCATGAACGCGAACAAAACCATGATTGCTGTTTCAACGTTGGCTGTTGCAGTGACTGCGCTGACCGCCGCAATGCCCGCATCGGCCCGCGACCATCGCGATCGCGATTTCCGCCGCGGTGAGCGTGTGATCGATGCCCGGCGTGCATCGCCACAGGATTTTCGCCATGCGCCGCCGCAGCGCTTCGAAGTTCAGCGTCCGGTATATCACCATCGTCCGCAGGTCATTATCAGGCAGCCGGTGATTGTGCAGCGCCCGGTCGTGGTGGAGCGCACGGTGATCGTGCATCGTCCTGCGCCGGTCTATTACCACCATGAGCCGGCCTATTACCACCCGGAGCCTGCACGTGTGGTGTATGCACCGCAGCCGGCGCCTGTGTATTACGACCAGCCGGTGGCCTATGCCGACCGTGAACCCAATCCGGCGGGTGCGATTGCCGGTGCGGTCATCGGCGGCGTGATCGGCAGCCAGGTCGGCTACGGCGATGCCCGCGGCATCACCACCGCAATAGGCGCCATTTTCGGCGGCATCATCGGCAGTAATTTCTGATCGTTGTTGTTGACGTAAAAACAAAGGCAGCTTCGGCTGCCTTTGTTTTTGTTTGTCGCTGGAAATTATCGACTGACCGGCACGTAGTCGTCCGGTGCGCCCGGTGGAATCGGCGGGTTGCGTTTGAGACTGTCCTGGAAACCATCGATCAGGCGCCGGAACGGGCCGCGCACCCAGCTGCATTCAGTACCCACCTCGGTTTCTTCCTTCGGATCGCGTGTGACATTGAACAGCCACGGTGTTTCAAGGTGAATCGGTCCGGTATTCGGTTCCGGCTCCCACACCATGTGCATTTTCCAGTCGCGCCACTTTGCCGCGCGCAGTTCCTGCTTGATGTAGAACACGAAACCTTCGCGATTTGATTTTTCCTGCTTGCCGAGGAAAAGGTCGAGCTGGTCAACGCCGTCAACCGGACGGTCTTTGGGAATCCCGGCGCCGCCGATGCGTGCCAGCGTCGTGTACAGATCGGTGATATGCACGATTTCATTGGAAACCCGCGCCGGCGCAATTTTGCCGGGCCAGCGCACCATGAACGGCACACGCAGTGAACCTTCCATCGACGTGTGATAGGTGCCGCGCCACATGCCGGCCGTGCCGCGCCACGGTTTGCGGAATTCGGGACCGTTGTCGCTGCCAAAGAGAAACACGGTGTTTTCCGCGATGCCCAGCTTTTCTACTTCATCAATGACCTGTCCGACGCGGAAATCCATTTCAACCATGGAGTCGGCGAAGTCGCCGGCTCCGGTCCTGCCGGCAAAATCGCGGTGAGGCAGGGTCGGATAATGTACCTGCGTAAGCGGTACATAAGCGAAGAACGGCTGCTTTGCTTTGACCTGCCGGCGCATGAAGTCATTGGTGCGCACGATCAGTTCGGAGTCGATGCGGCGGCGCATTTCGATGTCGTAGAGTTCGACATTGCGCGCGGGCTCGCCCTTGCTGCCTTCCATCACGTAGGGCAGGCCGACGATGCCGGAGTCATAACCCGGCGTGCTGGTAAACATGCTTTCGTTGGTGGTGCGCGGAATGCCCCACCATTCGTCGAAACCGCGATCCTTGGGGTAGCG
>JAKFUJ010000243.1 GCA_021732805.1 Betaproteobacteria bacterium
GCCTGCTCCGACACCTGTCGCTGCGGCAGTTGTTGCCGAACCGCAACCAATTGCAGACAGCCCTGCCTCCGCACCGGTCACGCCTCAACCACTGAAACTCGACTGGCCTTCCGATTTGCAGCAAATCGAAACCAGCCGGGAACGTGTCATTGCCGCAGAACAAGCCTCAAACGATGACGGTGTACCCAAACGTGTCAAACGTGCACGACAGTCGGCGGAAAACGTCAGCAATGAACCACTGCAGCAGGTAGAAACCCGAGCGTAACAATCAAGAATCGGGATTGATATTTCCCGGTTATTTCCCCTTAAAACGGCGCATGAATTTGCGCCGTTTTTTTTCGCAAATAACTGCAACCTTTACCTGACGGACAGGATTGATGTCCTGGTGACGGCGGTACGGATTTCCGCCAACCTGGCCTTGATGCGTCGTGCATTATTCGTCCCCATGCGCATCAATATTTTCTGCCCCGAAGACCGTGACTCCAATGTAGCATCGGCGTACTGGTAAAACACTTTGGGCCGCACCAGTGCGACCGGTGATTCCGGTTCAGGCGATTCGAGCAGATGATCAATGACCGCAATCAGGCGGTCATTAAAATGACTTTTCGGATAACCGAGTTCGCGGTACGCCTGCTGGAACAAGGGGTAATAGCGAAAATAAAATGCCGCAAGTTTATTACTGTCAATGGCTTCGGCAAGTTTCACGTACTTGTCATAGCGTGCAGCATTTTCCGCCGCGATGGTCAGGCTGCCCGCGCTGTCGTTAAATACAAAAGTACCGGGAACCCGTTTGACCGGCATCACCCGCAAAGCGACTTTGGGACCCGTAAGGCTGTCGATGGTGGCGACTACGCGCCGTACAAACCCTTCCAGTATCAGAACATCAATCAACCCCTGCGTCTCAGGCCATTCCGACAACGCATTTTTCATGTTGTTGTCGCTGGTATCCAGTGCAGGCAATGGTTTCTCCGGCTGCGTGTCTGGAACCGGGTGGCGAATTTCCGGTTCTGCCGGCGCTTTGGCAGTTTGCTGGGATTGCGGGTTCGGATGACGGTTGTGCAACTGCCGGGGGTTCCGGTGTGTGCATGGCGTTGTAGAGGATGAATCCGAAAAGCCCTGCGCCTGCAAATACAATCAACCACCAGATGATGCGTGGCATGAGATTCTCCGGTTGATGCATGGTCACAGTCTATGATTGCGGAAACCCGGGTCGAGTTCCCTTCCTGTAACCGGTGACGCTCGCAGATGATCCAGTTCATCCGTGACGCACTGGAAGCGCCGCCAATGGGGCTGTTTATCCTGCTGGTTCCGTGCCCGTTTTCATCGGCCTATTGAATATTCCCAAAAACATGACAGCCTCGTCAGAGGCATGTTTTTGTCATAAATTATGCAACTCTCAATAATACGGCGTAAAAGGCCACACCAAGCGCCGCGACGGACAGCAGCGACGCCAATGCGCAATACACCAGGGCATTGCGCAATCTGGCATCGGCCATGGTTGCGGCCTTCTCCAGAGCCGTCAGTGTCTCCTGCAACTGCGAGGCCAGCTCCTTGATCTGTGCAGCATTACGCGATGCCGCGGACTGCAGCTCGGTGATCTGCTGCTGCAGTACGCTTTGACCGGCGACTGCATCCACCTTTTTGCTGGTGAACACCGGAGCTGCCGTCGAAATGATGGTGCCGACGTGGGGCAATACTGCTTTCAGCGCTGGAATCAGCCATGCAGCCATGAGTATTCTCCGGTTTGTGCAGCCACAGGGATTATGTCTTCCACCGCTCCGCCGCTTTGTCGTCGCTGATCCGCGCGTCCACCCAGCGACCGCCCTGCGGTGTGATTTCTTTTTTCCAGAACGGCGCCCGGGTTTTCAGGTAATCCATGATGAATTCGCAGGCGGCAAAAGCATCACCGCGGTGCGTGCTGGCCACGATCACCAGCACGATCTGGTCGGTGGGCTGCAGCGTGCCGACGCGGTGAATCACCAGCGCATCCAGGACTTCCCAGCGGCCGCGCGCCTGCGCGATGATTTCGGCAATGGCTTTTTCAGTCATGCCCGGATAATGCTCCAGCGTCATGGTCGCAACCGTATCGCCGTCGTTGATATCACGCACCACGCCGACAAAACTGGTGATGGCGCCGATTTTCGGATTGCCGCGGCGCATCCCGGCAATCTCTGCACTGATGTCGAAATCGTCCTGCTGCACGCGGACATTCATCGCATCAGCCTCCTGTCACCGGCGGGAAAAATGCGACTTCGTCGCCGTCACTGAGCGGCGCGTCGGCGGCAACAACGGTCTGGTTTACCGCCGCGCGCAGATTGCGGCCTTCAGCCATTTCGGTTGCCCATGCTGCACCGCGCTGCGCAAGGTGGACACGCAACCCCGCCAACGTCATCACGGCGGGCGGCAGCGCGAGTTGCTCCCGTCCGGTGCCCAGCGCTTCACGCAGCCTGGCGAAATAAAGTAGCGTAATCATGGTCGGATTGTCACCTCGCTGCGGCGGCACGGCAACTCATTTCAACCGCACATGCCCGAGGATGAAATCGGCAATGGGCGTCGGCGCATTCAAATCGAATTGCGGCAAAGTCGTATCGACCCTGGCATCACTGGCGACCGCGACAATATTTTCATCGTGCGGATGCAGCAGCGATTCGCCGGTCTGCGCGCGATAAATCTCCAGTTTGGGAATGCGCTCGTGCTTGAAACCCTCAACCAGCAGCAGATCGCAGGGCGACAGCCGCTCGATCTGCTCGGTCAGGCCCGGTTCCGGCGCGCCGCGCAGCTCATGTATCAGCGCCCAGCGCCGTGACGAGGTCACCAACACCTCGGTGCAGCCGGCGTGGCGATGACGGAACGAATCCTTGCCCGGCTGATCCACGTCGAAGGCATGGTGGGCATGCTTGATCAGCGATACCTTGAGACCGCTCCTGACGAACAGCGGAATCAGCTTTTCGATCAGGGTTGTTTTGCCACTGCCTGAATAACCGGCAAAGCCGAAAATCTTCATGCCCTGCGTTCTCCTCTCAGGGCAGCATCTTACCAGCGCATTACGCATAGCCTACGGCTTGACGATCCAGCGCTATGGCTTTGATCAGCGCATATACGGACATGCCCGGGCGCAAACCGAGTTCATCGCGTGAATGCCGGGTAATCCGCGCAATCAGTGTTGCGCCATTGGCGTCCAAAGTAACCTCAGCCATGGATCCGGCACTTTCGGCAATGGCTGCAACCCGGCACGACACCATGTTGCGGAAGGTCGTGCCCGATGGCCGCTCCAGTGCCAAAGCAACGTCGCGCGCACGGATGCGCACACGCACGGATTCACCGGGCAAGGCATCGAGCTCGGCGACGTACAGACTGCCGCCGGCAAAATGCAATTCCGCCAGACCGTACTGCAGATCATGCGCTGCCACCTTCGCAGTAATCACCCCGCCGCCTTCGTCGCGACCGGTCAGCGGATGCAAAGCGGCATCGCTCATGATCTCGGCAGTCGGGCCGCTGGCTTCCACGCGGCCATCGGACAACAGTACTACATGGCCGGCCAGCCGCACCACTTCCTCAACGGCATGGCTGACGTACAACATCGGCACTGCAAATTCATCGCGCAGCAATTCGAGATAACGCAGGATTTCGCTTTTGCGTTGCGTATCGAGGGCTGCCAGCGGTTCATCGAGCAGCAGCAAGCGCGGTTTCGCCAGCAACGCGCGCCCGATGGCGACGCGCTGCTTCTCGCCGCCGGATAATGCGCCGGGCCGCCGCGCCAGAAGGCTTTCCAGACCGAGCAAAGCAACGATACGGTCGAGTTCCGCGGAAGTCGCCTTGGTAGCAGAAAAAATGTTTGAAAACAACAGGTTATGTTTTACTGTCAAGTGCGGGAACAAGCGCCCTTCCTGAAACACATAACCGAAGCGCCGCGCCTGTGGCGGCACGTAGATGCCACGCTCGGCGTCAAACAGTATTTCACCGTCAAAACGGATGTGCCCACGTTGCAAGCGCAGCAGTCCAGCGATCGCATTGACCAGCGTGGTCTTGCCCGATCCTGACCGGCCAAACAGTGCAGTGACGCCCCCCTCCATCCCGAACGCTGCGTCGAGATGAAAGCCACCCTGCGTATGCTCCAGCGCGACTTGCAGCATCATGGTCCCGCCTCCTGTCCCATGACCCTCTTTGTCGCGCGGCGCACCATCACTTCGGAAATCATCAGCGCTGCCAGTGACAGCACGATGGAAATGATGCACAGGCGCATGGCTGCGGCATCACCGCCGGGCACCTGCGTCAGCGAATAAATCGCCAGCGGCAGGGTCTGGGTTTCTCCGGGAATGTTGGAAACAAAAGTGATGGTGGCGCCGAATTCGCCGAGGCTGCGCGCAAACGACAGCAGCGCACCCGTGAAGATGCCGGGCAAGGCCAGCGGCAAAGTCACCGTCAGGAAAACGCCAATTTTCCCTGCGCCCAGCGTCTGCGCCGCCGCTTCAAGCCGGGGATCGATGGCCTCGATAGACAGCCGCATCGCGCGTACCATCAGCGGCAGCCCCATCACCGCGCAGGCCACGACAGCGCCGGTCCAGCGAAAGGCGATGACAATGCCGAACCATTGCTCCAGCAGTTCGCCGATGGCGCCGCGC
>JAKFUJ010000335.1 GCA_021732805.1 Betaproteobacteria bacterium
GCCGGCCGGCATGAAACCCACCGAAGAAGAAATCCAGCAGCGCATCGCCGCCTGCCGCGCCGACAAGACCTTCGACCCGCTGGCAGTCGCCGCATCACTGCGCGGCTACAAGGATCAGGCGGTCACCGCGGAACAGATGGCCGCGGTGAAAGTGCCGACGCTGGGCATCGTCGGCACGCTGGATCACACACTGAAAGACATGCAGGAACTGAAAAAAATCCGGCCTGCAATGAAGCTGGTGCTGCTTGATGGTGTGTCGCACACCGGCAAAACCGGCATTCAGGGCAATCCGCAGCTAATCACTGAAATCCGCGCGTTCATCGCGGAACAACGCAAACCCGCAAACAGTTACTGATCCCCGCTGCGGCGACCGCTACTCCGGCTTGATGCCTGCCGTCTTGACCACGGCGGCCATCTGCCGCGTACCCTGGACCATGACCTCGGTCACCTGCTCCGGCGAGGTATGCGCGGGAAACGCTCCCATTGCACCGAGACGTTCCTGCATCTCCGGAGAGCGCATGAACTCCCCGATGCGCTGATTAAGTTGAGCGATCACCGCGCGCGAGGTGTGCCGGGGCGCGATCACCGCCCACCACTGCCCGGGAAACGGCGCGTCAACTCCGGCCTCGGACATCGTCGGCACATCGGGCAGCACCGGTGCGCGCTGCGGAGTGGTCACCGCCAGCGCGCGCAGCCTCCCTGCCTTGACCTGCGGCACCGAGGGCACCATGTCAGCAAACGACAGCGGGATCTGACCGCCAACAAGATCGATCACCGCCAAGCCGCCACCCTTGTACGGCACATGCACGATATTGATCCCGGTCGCAGCCTTGAACACCTCGCCGACGATGTGCGAGGTCGTACCGACACCTCCAGAACCAAAATTGAATTCGCCGGGCTTCGCCCTGGCCAGCGCAATAAACTCCTGCACCGTGCGCGCGGGCACCGACGGATTGATCACCATCATCGGTGCCGCTGTGGCAACAATGGCAATCGGCGAAAAATCCCTGAACGGGTCGAAACCAAGGCGTTTGTAAAGAAAGGCGTTCGTCACCATCGCTCCGCCGCTGGTCAGCAGCAGCGTATAGCCGTCGGCGGGTGCACGCGCAGCAATTTCATGACCAAGATTGCCGGCGGCACCGGGCCTGTTGTCGACGATCACCTGTTTACCCAGGCTATCGGACAATTTCAGCGCGACGATACGCGCCATCACATCACTGGTACCACCCGGCGGATAAGGGGCGATCATGCGGATCGGCTTGACCGGATAGACCTGCGCCTGCGCCGGCATCATCAAGGCCGCAAACCCGGACAGCAAAACCAGGCCCGGAAATCCCGCTTGCAACGATTTTACGGTCATTGCTTCTCCTCCGTAAGTAAGTCTGCCTGCCGGAAACCATTCTAACCTTGTTCGCAGACACAATCGTTGCGCTGCCTGTTGGCAACGGCGGTTATGCCTGATTGCGCTTGAGGCTGCGCACGGTAATATCACCCTGAGTCGGTTGCGGATTCTCGACCGCCGCTTGCAGCGTCCCGGAACTCCATCCTGGCAGGGCATACATTTTCCTGCCGGCCAGGCGACCACTCCGCATTACCATCAGTCATTCAGGAACGGGAATACCTATGCGCATACTTGAACAAGCCGCCATTTTCATGTTGACCGCGGTACTGCTGGTGCCGCTGTTCCAGCGCTTCCGTCTCGGCGCCGTGCTCGGTTATCTCGCTGCGGGCGTGGTGGTCGGGCCCTGGTGTTTCGGTATCGTCAGCGAAGTCGAATCGACGCTGCACTTCGCCGAGTTCGGCGTGGTGCTGCTGCTGTTCCTGATCGGACTCGAACTCGAGCCGGCGCGGCTGTGGGCGTTGCGGCGTCCGGTATTTGGTACCGGCGGCGCGCAGGTTGCGGTCACTGCACTGGTGCTGGCGGGCGCCGGCATCGCTTTCGGCCTGTCGTGGCAGGCGGCGGTGATTGCCGGTTTTGCCGGCGCGATGTCGTCCACGGCGCTGGTGCTGTCCGCGCTCGCCGAAAAAGGCCAGCTCGGCCAGCCGCACGGCCGCGAATCATTCGCGGTGCTGCTGTTTCAGGACATGGCGGTGATTCCGCTGCTGGCGCTGCTGCCGCTGCTCGGCGGTGAAGCGCAGTCCGATGCCAACTGGATGTCCGCAGCCAAAGGGGTGGCCGCCATCGCCATCGTCATCGTCGGCGGTCGTGTCGTGGTGCATCCGCTGCTCCGGTTCATCGCCAGCCACGGCAGCCGCGAAGTGTTCACCGCAGCGTCGCTGCTGGTGGTCATCGGCGCCGCCGCGATCATGGACCGCATCGGCCTGTCGATGGCGCTGGGTTCCTTCCTTGCCGGCGTGGTGCTCGCCGAATCCGAATTCACCCATGAACTGAAAGCCGACATCGAGCCGTTCAAGGGTCTGCTGCTCGGACTGTTTTTCATGGCGGTGGGCATGAGCGCCGACATCGGCCTGCTGCGCGCACAGCCGCTGCTGGTGATCGGCCTCGCACTCGGCCTGATCGGAACCAAAGCCGTGATCATGTACGGCATCGCCCGCGTGCGCGGCGCCGATAATGAAACCGCGCAACGCACCGCGGTCATGCTGTCCGAAGGCGGTGAATTCGCATTTGTTCTGCTCGCCTCCGCCATTGCGCTCGGTGTACTGGACCGCAACACCGCGCAATTGCTGATTCTGGTGGTGACCCTGTCGATGCTGCTGGCGCCGGGCGTGTTCGCGTTGCATGAAAACCTGCTCGCGCGCTGGCTGCAGAGTACCGCACCGCCGGAATACGACACCATTGATGAACCCGCGAATCCGGTGATCATCGCCGGCTATGGCCGTTACGGACAGATCGTGTCGCGGGTGTTGCGCATGTGCGGCATCCATTTCACCGCGCTCGAAGCCAGCTACCAGCAGGTGGATTTTGTGCGGCGTTTCGGCAGCAAGGTGTATTTCGGCGATGCCTCGCGCCTGGAGTTGCTGGAGGCGGCCAAGGCCGGGGAAGCCAGACTGTTCGTGCTGGCCATCGAAGATGTCGAAGCCTCGGTGCGCACTGCGCGCATGGTGCGCCGGCATTTCCCGAATCTGCCGATCCTCGCCCGCGCCCGCAACCGCATACATTATTTCCGGCTGATGGATCTCGGCGTAAAAGCCATCTACCGCGAAACATTTCCTTCAAGTCTGGAGGTCGCGCATCAGGCGCTGCTGCGCATCGGCTTCGGCATCACCGCCGCCGAACGCGCGGTCACGTTGTTCAAGCATCACGACGAAGAACAGCTCGCCTTGCAGTACGCCGTGCATCAGGACGAAGCGAAGTTGATCCAGTCCGCGCTGGAGTCCGCGCAGCAACTGCAGGAACTGTTCGAGGCCGACAAGCCGCTGACCGGTTTGCCGCAGCCGACGGCAGGCGTCGCACAAAAAAAGGGGGCCTGATACGCAGGCCCCCGCGCCGATACTGCCGTGTTATCGGCTATTCGCCGCGAAGCAATAGAACAATCCCGCACCGCCGGAAGCTTTAAGGTTGTCCTGGCTGCAGCCGCGCGAGGGATGTGAAGCATTCCATGACCGTGCCGGTTCGTTGTCCTGCAAACCCCAGCGGTCATGATGGCCGACAATCGCCGCACCCTCGCCGCTCTTGGTCCAGTTGCCACAGGTGGTGTCCTTGTCGCTGACGGACACGGTGCCGTCCGGATTCGAGCCGGTCAGGATGTCATGCATGTTGTTAGGAGATTCCGCGCGCCCGTTGACCTTGGCGCCCTTCTCGGTCAGTGCGGTCATGCGATTGATGCTGTTCAGCGCATGCAGCTCAGCGACATCGCGCGCAACCAGGCGGCCGTCGAAGGTGTACCACGGCCCCTTGCCGATGCGGTCGCGGGCGTTCACCGACGGGGTCGCGCCGCTCGCCGTGGTACTCAGGTAGGCGCGCCATTGTTTCTTGCCGGCGCCTGCGGCAGCGGCGAGTTGCTGGCAATGCCGGTCAGCGCCCGCCAGTCCGCCGAGATCGGCGCCTTTGCCGAGGCCGGCGCTGGTCACAAAAAACGTCATGTCGGGCGAAATTTTCTGCGCTTGCGCCGCAGCAACAGGCGCGAACAGCGCAACTGCGATGGCGATACCGATTCTGGTCATGGTCATGAATCCTCCGGGTAAAAATGTGAGTGGCGCGTGCGCATTATAAACGTGCGGTCGCCGTCGATTATTCCGCTGCGATACATCTATTTTTCTGCAAAAAGCCTCCGTTGATCCCGTGTTATCGTGGCCTCGAAATCCCTCTTCCAATCCCAGGAAAATCCATGAACAACTCCCGCATCGCCCTTGCCGCTTTAGTTGCCGTGCTGTGCGTGATGACGCCGCAGGCATGGTCCCAGCAATTCCCGGTGAAGCCGATCCGCGTCGTCGTGCCCTTCCCGCCCGGCGGCATCGCCGACCAGTATGGCCGGGTTGTCGGCGCCAAAATGACGCAATCGTGGGGGCAGCAGGTACTGGTCGACAACCGGCCCGGCGCCGGCGGCAACATCGGCGCCGACATTGTCGCCAAAAGCCCCGGCGACGGTTACACGCTGCTGATCGGCAACATTGGCACCCACGCCGTCAACGCCGCGCTGTTCAGCAA
>JAKFUJ010000308.1 GCA_021732805.1 Betaproteobacteria bacterium
GCGTTCCAGCAGCAGAATGGCCATGCAGAATTCCATGCTGAACTTGGCCTGCAGTTCGTTTTTCGGGCGACGGTGAATCAGCGTGTTGGGCATGTGGCGGTTGGTGCCGACGCGGATTTTTGCAACTTGTGAAGGTTTGATGTCGTGTTTCAGTACAAGTTCCAGCATCACGCCCATGCCGGGGTGAGTCAGCGAGCCGCTTGGGTGGGGCTTGATCGATACGCCGGGCATGGCGAAGGTCCACGGTTTGCCGAGTTTGCCGTGAATCGCCTGTGGGTCGTAACCGCCGCCGGCTGCCTTGAAAAATCCGCGGTTGGCTTCGAGTCCGTTGCCGGCTGCGGTCCAGCCGAGTTTGACCAGCTCGGCGGCGAGCACGCCGGATTCCGCAGCGCGGCCGGGATGAAACGGTTTGGTCATGGTCCCGAAGTTTTCGCGCAGGCCTGCGGCCTGGCTGGCGCCGAGACTGATGGCCTGTGCGGTTTGTGAGGCATCAAGGCCGAGCAGGCGCGCAGCACCTGCAGCGGCACCGATGGCGCCCATGGTCGCGGTGGAATGGAAGCCATCGGCGTAGTGCCGCGGATTGATGGCTTCGGCGATTTTGGTTTCGACCTCTACGGCGATCTGGAATGCTGTCAGCAGATCGAGTCCCGAGCGGTTGTCGCGTTCGGCGATGGCCAGCACCGGCGGCAGTGCCGGCGCGGTGGGGTGGGTCAGCAGACCGTAGACACGGTCTTTCGCCATCGCAAGCTGGGTGTCGTCATAATCATCGGCATGAATGGCGATTCCATTGGCGAATGCGGCGAAACGCGGCGGCACCTTGATGCCGGTGCCGATCACGGTCGAGCCCTTGTTCAGCGGCAGGCCCAGAGTTTTGAGATAACGGCGCACGATATGACCGGATCCGGCCTTGTTGCCGGAGAGGGCAAGGCCGAGGCCGTCGAGCAGTGAACGTTTGCCGAGATGCATGACTTCGCGCGGAATCCTTGCCGCTTTGGTGCGGGTGATGAAGGCGGCGATTTCGGCTGTCAGTGCGGAATCAGCAGGCATGAGATGGATATCGGAAAAATTCGCGGGTCTGTTTATTACCATATTCCCGCTGCCGTGGCCACGTCCGTGCGCCTTGCCCTGCCGGGAGGCGCGGAGTAATCTCGGCGCCTCCCGTCCAGGCCATTCTCGACATGAAAAATCCGATACGCGCCGCGCTGCAGCGTGGTGAGACCGTCACCGGCCTCATCCTGTTCAGCGGCAGCCCGATGATCACCGAACTGGCCGCGGCAGCCGGCATCGATTTCGTGATCATCGACATGGAGCACAGCGCGCTCGATCTGGATACCTGCGCCCATGTCATCCGCGCCGCCGACGCCGCCGGCATCACGCCCTTTGTGCGCATAGCCGAGGCCGACGGCAATCTGGTACTCAAGCTGCTGAACATGGGCGCCGCCGGCATTGCACTCTCGCATGCAACATGCGAGAACTGCGCCCGGGTTCTTGAGGCCGCGCGTTATGCGCCTGAAGGCGGGCGTGGCGCCTGCACCATCGTGCGTTCTGCCGGTTATGCGCCGGGCGACTGGGATGCGCATGTGCGCAAGGCCAACGACGAGATGATGGTGATCCCGTTGATCGAGGATACAGCCACGCTGCAGGACTTCGAGGCAATGGCGGCAATGCCCGGGCTGGAAGTGTTTTTTATCGGCCCCACCGACCTGTCGATCGCGCTGGGCGTGTCGCACGCCACTTTTGACGACCCCAAAATGGCTGCGGCGCTGGAGAAGGTGGTGGCTGCCGCGCGCAAGCACGGCAAATATGTGATGACCACCATCGGCAACAAGCCCGATCCGGTGTACGGCAAATCAGTGCGCAGCCGCGGGGTGCAGGCGATTGTGCTCGGCACCGACGGTCATTTGTTCCTGGATGTCTGCCGCCGGGTTAACGCCGTCAAAACCTAGCTGCAGAGGTTACAGAGTACTCGGAGAGTTCGCCGGGTATGCGAGCTTGTCCGGAAAAGACGGCGTATCTGGATGTTTGCCCTGGTTTTTCTGTGCGTTTTGTGTGTATCCCTCAAGTGGTATCGAGCCCCCCTGTGGCTGAAATATTTTCGCTTTCCGACAGTTCGTGCTGCTTCATCGTCGCCTCGAATGGACAGTGACGTGCAAGGAAGGCATTCTGTTCAACTTGGCAATGACTGCGCCGGAGCGCATCGGGCATCCTGCGCCGGGAATTGCCGACTGCAGAAGGCCGCCGTGAAGTAAGGATGTCGTTTGATCCGCGACTGAGTTTCGTATCCGAACAAACGCGTTAATTACCCCTGGATATTTACCGACCGCAAGGAGTTTTGCCATGACCCGAAAATTTTCTGTTTTTCTGCTGCTGCTGTGTTTTGCCTGGAGCGCATGGGCCGTGACACCGGTTTACCAGACCGATGAAGGCGCCATAGGCGGATACGATACCGTCGCCTATTTTACGGTCGGGAAACCGGTCAAGGGCAGCAAGGAATTCACGCATCAGTGGAACGGTGCAAGCTGGCTTTTTTCCAGTGCCGGGAATCGTGACCTGTTCAAGGCCGCGCCGGAGAAATACGCGCCGCAATACGGCGGCTACTGAGCGTTTGCCGTGGCGGCAAGTCTTGCCGTCGATGTGGATCCCACCATCTGGGCGATTATTGATGGAAAGCTGTATCTGAACAAGAATGCAAATGTACAAAAACGCTGGGATGCCGACCGGCCCGGATTCATTCAGAAGGCCGACCAGCAGTGGCCGTCGGTATTGAACAAGTAAAGCTCATCCGGAAATGAGCGGAGGGGGCGGCTCGCCGGTGCCTTTTGATCGCTGCAATTGAAGTATCAGGAGGTCAGCCATGCGAATTGCCGTTTTTGCGATTGTGGCCGCCGCGCTTGCGTTTCCACAGGCGGGTTTGGTCTGTGCGCAGGATTATCCCGTCCGTCCATTGCGTATCGTCGCCCCTTACCCGCCCGGCGGTGGCGTTGATTTCATTGCGCGTATTCTCGGCCAGAAAATGGCCGAACAGTGGGGGCAACCGGCCGTCGTCGAAAACCGCTCCGGGGCCTCCGGCATTATCGGCATGGAGATCGCCGCGCGGGCCACGCCTGACGGTCATACGCTGCTGGTGAGCGAGGTTGGCGCGCTCAGCATCAATCCTTCGGTATTCAAAAAACTGCCTTATGATCCGCAGCGGGATTTCCAGCCGATTACCAAGATCGGCGACATTCCGCTGACCTGCGCCGTGCATCCCAGCCTGCGCATCGCCACGCTGCGGGATCTGGTTGCCGCGGCCAAGGCGAAGCCGGGCGAGTTGCGTTTTGCATCGGCGGGTAACGGCAGCATGCTGCATCTCGCCACCGAACTGTTGGCAAAAAACGCGGGGATCAAGCTGACGCACGTGCCGTTCAAAGGCAGCGCGCTGGGTGTGATCGCGCTGTTCGCCAACGATGTCAATCTGCTGTGCATAACAATATCAACCCTGAAACCGCATATCGAGCAGAAACGTGTTGTCCCGGTGGCGATCACCACATTGCGACGCTCGCCGTCCCTGCCTGATCTGCCGACCATCGCCGAACAGGGCTATCCCGGGTTCGACGCGGCGCAGTGGATCGGGCTGCTGGCGCCCAGGGCGACGCCCAAAGCCATAGTTACCAAGCTCCACGCCGAGGCAATCCGCATCATCGCGCTGCCCGATGTGCGCGAAAAACTGCAAACCGCAGGTGTCGAGCCCGTGGCAAACACACCGGAAGCCTTCGCTGCCCAGATACGCGCTGACGCACAGAAGTTCGGCAAACTCGCCATGGAGCTGGGTATTCATGTTCAATGAAACAGTAAAGGTGCCAGCTTGCTGACTTCCCACGGCAGATTCGGTTATTCGGGCATCAACCGGCGCCCGGGTTATGCATGGCCCGGCGGCAAGCGGCTTGCCGTTTACATCGCGGTCAACATCGAGCATTTCCCGTTCGGTGTGCAGTGCGGTGTCGATCTCGACCGCCCGACGCAGCCGTGGAGCCAGCGCAGCTGGTTGTGGCGCGAGTACGGCAACCGGGTCGGCGGCTGGCGGCTGATCGACCTGTTTGACGAACTCGGTTTTCCCGCCGGCGTCATCGTCAACACCGAAAACTACCTGCACTGTCCTGAACTGATCGACGCGCATCGCAAGCGCGGTGACGAGATGATCGCGCACGGCCGCTCCAACGCCGAACGCCAGATCGAAATGAGCGAGCCGGATGAGCGCGCGATGGTGAACGAAGTCACGGACTTCATGGCGGAGCAGGACCGGGTGCGTCCGCAAGGCTGGTTAAGCCCTTATCTCACGCCCAGTCTTGCGACCACCGATCTGCTGGTGGATGCGGGTTATTCGTATGTGCTAGACTGGGGTATATGTGATGAGCAGCCGTTCTGGGTCAAATCGAAGGGCGGTGAAATTCTTGCGCTGCCTTATCCCATTGAGCTGAACGATCAGCCGGCGATTGTTTACCGTCACAATACGGCCGTCGAGTATGCCGACATGCTGGTGGATAATTTCGACGAGATGTTGCGCAAGTCGGAAGACATGCCGCTGGTGTTCGCGATGTCAA
>JAKFUJ010000230.1 GCA_021732805.1 Betaproteobacteria bacterium
ACGCCCAGCCGCTGTCTGCCGTCATCGAACGCCTGACCAAACAGCCGGCGCCGGTGGTCAACCGTTCCGGCGGCACCGCCGCCGTGGGTACCGCCTTCGTCGCCAATCAGCCGGCCGACGGTCATACGCTGCTGGTGACCACACCGAATCTTTATCTGGTGATCGAAAAGGACAAGCTTTACGGCATCAAGTCGCCGTACACGCTGGCACAGATCCAACCGGTTGCACTGATGAGCGCGGACCCGCTGATCATGGTGGTGCACCCCACCGTGCCCGCAAAGTCGGCCAAGGAATTCATTCAGCTCGCCAAAGCGGCCAAGGGCACCAGCACATTCTCGTCATCCGGTCCCTACGGCATCACCCATGTGCCGATAGAAATGCTTCTTGATACCGCAGGCCTGAAAATGCGCCACGTGCCCACCACCGGCGGCGGGCCGGCCATCACGCAATTGCTTGGTGGTCACGTTGACTCCACTGGCGGCGGACCGGCGGCAGTTTATCCGCATGTCGTCTCCGGCAAGATGCGCGCCATCGCCAGTTGGGGGGTGAAGCCTCATCCGTCACTACCCGATGTCAAAACGTTCAAGGAACAGGGCATCGACGTTGAGGCTTACCTGTGGGTGGGGGTGTTCACCACCGCCGGCATTCCGGCAGCGACCCTCAACCAGTTGCGCGATGTCGTGCGCAAGGCCGCAACCGATCCGGCGTTCAAGGACGCGCTGGAAAAAGTGCAGGTCGTGCCTGATTACCGTGACACCGATGACTTCAAGGCCTTTTTCGACGCCGACTACAAGCGCATGGCCAAAGCCGTGCAGAAAATCGGCAAAATTTAAGTCGAGCACCCTGTCGATACATTGTAACTAATTGAATTAATTAAATAATTTTCGGCGCTCCGGTGCCGTTTTTTTGGATTTTTTGGACGATTTTTCGAGATCACTCATGCGCATCAAACGCATCCAGGCCATCGCCGTCAGCCTGCCGATGATCAAGCCGGTAAAAATGTCTTTCGAGGAAGTACGCAACGCCGAAAACATCCTCGCGCGCATCGAAACCAGCGACGGCATCATCGGCTGGGGCGAAGCGGCTTCGGCGCCGACGATGACCGGCGAAACTCCGGGCAGCATGGTCGCCGCGGTGCGTTACCTCGCCGACAAACTGAAAGGTATGCCGGCTGACGACATCGCCGCCGCCATGCGTCGCGCCGGACAATATCTCTACGGCAACAACGGCGCCAAGGCCGCGATTGAAATGGCCCTGTTCGATGCGCTGGGCCAGGCCACAGGCAAACCGGTGTACGAACTGCTCGGCGGCGCGCGTCGCATGCGCATCCCGACACTGCGCCTGATCGGCACCGGCAGCACCGAAGGCGATATCGCGGAAACCAAAAAACGATTGGATGAAGGTTATGTCGCAATCAAGATCAAGGTCGGCGTCAGCACACCGGAAGCTGATGCTGAACGCGCACGCGCCGTCGCCGCATCCGTCACCAAAGACAACATCCTGATCTGCACCGATGCCAATCAAGCGTGGACGCCGGATGAAGCGATCTGTTTTGTGCGCGGCATCGCCGATACCCGCATCGAATTTTTCGAGCAACCCGTCGCAGCACACGACGTCGCCGGCATGGCACGCGTCGCCGCTGCCAGTCGCGTCAAGATCGGCGTCGATGAAGGCCTGCACAGTCTGGATGACCTGCAACGCCACCACGACATGAAAGCCGCCCACGGCGCCAGCCTGAAAACCATCAAGCTCGGCGGCATGCAAGTCGTGCACGATGCCGCGATGCTCTGCGAAAAACTGAACATGAAGGTCAACCTCGCCTGCAAGATCGCCGAATCCGGCATCGCCAGCGCCGGCCTGCTGCATCTGGCGGCGTCGATTCCGGCATTGGACTGGGGTGTCAGCCTGTCGAGTCCTTACCTGTCTGACGATCTGGTGGCCGAGCCGATTACGCTGGATGGGGGTTTCGTCAATGTGCCGACCGGGCCGGGGTTGGGGATACGGGTGGATGAAGCGAAGGTGCGGCGGTATACGCGAGAAGTTTGAGCAATCAGATTAAAAATTACAGTTACGCGTTGTTTTTATTAACGATATAGCCCGTTCTCGCCTGCGCCGCAGAAATACTGCAGAATTGGCTGCCGTGCTTAATCGTAAATTTCGCGCCGATGTCCAACGCGCATCACATATACGGTGATCACTTCGGAGCGGATGCGACAAACCAACCGCCAGTCACCGACCCGAAATTTCCAGTGACCGCGCCATGGACCAGTCAACGCCGCGCCGAGCTTGCGTGGGTCTTCGCCCTGCAGTAATCGTTCATCAATGAAACGTTGGATGCGGCGCTGAACCGGACGATCAAGCGCCGCTAATTCAGCAACGGCGGCAGGATCCCATTCAACCGTCCAGGCCAAGGCGTTTTTTTACTTCGGGCCAAGGTACTGGTTTCGCCCCGCGCTTTGTTCTGCGCTCGACTTCGAGCATGTCCCAATAATCATCGAGAAATTCACGCAACGCGGCGCGGGCAAGCTGGGTAGTCGATTTGCCGGAAGCTTTGGCGACTTTTTCAAGGGCGCGGGCAGTCGCGGCATCCAGCTTGACAACCGCTGGACCGTCTTTTTCTACCGCTGAAGATGTAGAGGCTCCCATGGCTGCGCAGTATAACATCCAGCCATTACAAAGCCCTGCTGCCATCAAAGCCGGAGCGCTTGCGCCTGGGCTATCCTGCATCCCCGGTGGAGGGTTGGAGGCGGCGCCAGATATCAGGGGTCGGCGTCATGCGCCAGACTACAGCCTACAGTTGCGAGCGCCTCTACAGTCCACGGCATTTTCAATAGTCTGTTAATCCTGCAACTTCAAGCACGCTGCAAAATGCCCCGCCCTGATTTCACGCAGCGGCGGCACGCTTTCTCCGCATTCAGCCGTTGCCCTCGGACAACGCGACTGGAAAACGCAACCTGAAGACGTGACCGACCCACTGGGCACCTCCCCACCGGCCAGCGCAAGCACCCGCTGCGCCTCCAGCGCCGGATCCGGAATCGGCACCGCCGCCAGCAGCAATTGTGTGTACGGATGCAGCGGCTCCGCGTACAAGGCATCGCGATCGGCGATCTCCATGACCTTGCCCAGGTACATCACCATCACGCGGTCGGCGATGTGGCGCACCACGGCGAGGTCATGGGCAATGAACAGATAAGTAAGACCCAACTGGTTTTGCAGGTCTTCCAGCAGGTTGATGATCTGCGCCTGGATCGACACGTCCAGCGCCGACACCGGCTCGTCGCAGATGATGAATGACGGCTCCAGGGCGAGCGCCCGCGCGATGCCCACGCGCTGGCGCTGTCCGCCCGACAGCTGGTGCGGATAACGCTCGGCCATGTAATCGAACAGGCCGACCTGCTGCAGCAACTCGCGCACCCGTGTCTGCGCTGCGGCGGCATCCGGCTGCAATTTGTACACCAGCAAGGGCTCGGCAATGATCTGGCCGATGGTCATGCGCGGATTCAGCGAGCTGTACGGATCCTGGAAAATCACCTGCACCTGGCGCCGGTAGCGCTGCAGTTCTTCACCCCTGGCCTGCGTAATCTCGGCACCATCGAACAATATCTGTCCGGCCGTGGCTTGTTCCAACCGCAACAGCGTGCGACCGACCGTGGTTTTGCCGCAGCCTGATTCACCGACCAGGCCCAGGGTTTCGCCACGGAAAATATCAAAGGACAGGTCATCGACGGCGCGTAGAGGCGGCAAGCCGGCGCCAATCTCGAAATACGTTTTGAGTCCGCGCACCCGCAACAGCGGTGATGTGTGATCCCGTGTTTTGGTGATGCCCGCTGTGCCGGATAACGTATTTGCCGCGGTCTGCTGCAGCAATTCCGCCGCTCGTATGCAGGCCGACCAGCGCTGCGGTGCCACCTCCAGCAGTTCCGGCAAGACCTGCACACAGGCATCGACGCGCATTGCACAGCGCGGCGCGAAGCGGCAACCGGGAGGAGGAGCCAGCAAATCCGGCGGTGCGCCGTCGATGGTTTCCAGCCTTGCACCGCGCGGACGATCGAGTCGCGGCACCGAACGCAACAGGCCAGCGGTGTACGGATGCAAGGGTTGAGCAAACAAATTCGTCGCATTCGCCTGCTCCGCCATGCGCGCGGCGTACATCACGCTGACGCGGTCGGCATAACGTGCGACAACGCCGAGATTGTGGGTGATGATCACCAGCGCGATGCCCAGTTCGCGCGACAGCTCCTGCATCAGGCCGAGAATCTGCGCCTGGATGGTCACATCGAGCGCGGTGGTCGGCTCGTCGGCAATGATCAGCCGCGGATTGCAGGCCAGCGCAATGGCGATCATCACGCGCTGGCGCATGCCGCCGGAAAACTGGTGCGGATACTGGTCGAGGCGCCGCGCCGCATCGGGGATACCCACGCGTTGCAGCAATTCGATGGAACGTTCGCGTGCGGCTTCCGCATTCATGCCGAGATGGATGCGCAGGGGCTCGGCCATCTGGTAACCGATGCTCAGCACCGGATTCAGCGCACTCTGCGGGTCCTGAAAAATCATTGC
>JAKFUJ010000187.1 GCA_021732805.1 Betaproteobacteria bacterium
CTCGGGCGCAGCCGCTATGCTGGCTGCGTCGATGCAGCAGAAGAAAGCAGCAATGTTGCCACCGCGAGGGTGGTTTTTTCCCTATCAAACGGCTCAAACCGCTGAAGCAGTCAGCTGAAACTGCATTGTGGCGTGCCATCGAGGAGATCAGGTCATGCGCAAGATCATCGTTTTTGCGATATTCATTTCGGGGTTCTGTGGCCTGATTGCACCAGTATCCGCGGCCGGTTATCCGGATCGTCCTGTTCGTGTGGTGATTCCGTTCGCACCGGGCGGCGGGCTGGATATCCTGACGCGGCTGGTCGGCAAATCCCTCAACGACATCTGGCAGCAGTCGGTGGTCATCGACAACCGCGCCGGGGCCAACGGACTGATCGGCATGGAGATCGTCGCGCGGGCAACACCCAACGGCTATACGCTGATGGCAATGGCGAGCGGTCGGCTCGACGAACACAACCTGAAGTATTTCGCGCCGATCTCGCTGTTCGCTGCGCCGCCGTCGCTGTTTGTGGTGCACCCGGCGGTGAAGGCCGCAACCGTTCAGGAATTCATTGCGCTGGCCAAAGCGCAGCCGGGCAAGATGAATTACGCATCCACCGGGAGCGGCGCGATATCGCATCTCGCCTTCGAACTGTTCAAATCCATGGCCAATGTCAACGTCAATCACATCCCCTACAAAGGCATCGGTCAGGCGATACCTGACTTGGTGGGCGGGCGGGTCGAAACCACCATCGGGCCGGTGCAGGCGATGCTGCCGCATGCCAAGTCCGGCCGTCTGCGCGCACTGGGCGTGACCAGTGCGAAACGTCTGCGCACATTGCCCGATTTGCCCACGGTCGCGGAGTCGGGGCTGACGGGATTCGAGACGTACGGCTGGTTCGGCATGTTCGCGCCGCGTGCGATTCCCGGCGCCTTGATCGGCAAGATCAATGCCGATATCAACAAGGGTTTGCAATCCGCCGAGATCACTTCGCGTCTCGCTGAAGCCGGCGCCGATCCGGCTGCTTTGAGCCCTGCCCAATACCGCGCGTTCATCGAAAAAGAAAACGCGCAATGGGAAAAGGTGATCAGGGAAAAAAATATCCAGGTGGAGCGGTCACGGCTCAATCTGTAATGTGTAATTCGGGGTTTATGGCTCAGGGATTTCATGCATATGAAGCAAAGTCGATCAGGTTTTGGGCAATCCAGCAGGTATTTGATTTAATTTATTTTATTCTGGACACCCGATATAAACCGACTAACGTGCCGCGACGGAAATAAATCTTGGCTGTTACGTTGATCGAAAATTTTCGCGCAGTGTTTTACGCGCCGTTTTACGCCGCGTTCGCGCTCAGGGCCTACGCTGCGGAAGGCGTGGAAGTTACGATGGAAACCTCGGTCGACGCCGCGAAGACGCTGAGCGGGCTGATCTCGGGCACGGGGCAGGTGTCGTGGGGCGGGCCGATGCGGCTGATGCATGCGCTGGACGATAATCCTGCCAGCGGCGTGGTCAGTTTCTGCGAAGTGGTCGGGCGCGACCCGTTTTATCTGGTGGGCCGCGAGCCGAATCCCGGTTTTCGCATGACCGATGTGCGCGACAGGACGCTGGCCGTGGTCAGCGAGGTGCCGACGCCGTGGTACTGCCTGCAGCACGACCTGCGGCTTGCCGGTGTTGATCCCGCCACCGTGCATCGTGCGCCGGCGGCCGGCATGGCGGACAACCTGGCGCGGTTGCGTGCCGGTGAAGTTGATGTGATCCAGGTCTTCGAGCCGTTGGCGCACAACGCGGTGGCGGAGGGCTTCGGCCATGTCTGGTATGCGGCAGCGAGCCGCGGCCCGGCGTCATACACCACGTTCAATACCACGCGGCAGTTTCTCGAACGCGATGCCGAAACCGCTTTGCGCATGACGCGCGCCATGTACCGCACACAGCAATGGATCGCGGCACATGACGGCCGCGCGCTGGCCGAAGCCATAACAAACTATTTCCCCGGCATGCCGGTGGCAAAGCTGGCGGCCTGTTGCGATGGCTACAAGGCGGGGCAGGTCTGGAACACGAACCCGCTGCAACAGCGTTCCGGCGTGGAATGGCTGCGCGATGCGATGCTCGCCTGCGGCGCGATCAAAACCCGTTTTGCATTCGAAGATCTGTCCGACATGCGCTGGGCGGAGCAAGTGCTGCGCGAGGATCCGCCCTCGATGTGACCGCGGTGTGCACGGACATTTGCCGTTCGCGATGCCCTGCAAAAAAACAGGATACTGCTCCGAAATTGACGACACCCGGCGTAGCGGGATGTTGAATCGGGGGGTAGACTCGGCACATCATTTTTTAACAGATACATTGTTCCCGACAATGATCTTCCGGCAACTATTTGATCCGCAGTCTTCGACGTACACCTACCTGCTTGCCGATCCCGGCACGCGCGAGTCAGTGTTGATTGACCCGGTATTCGAGCAGGTGCGGCGCGATGCCGCGCTGATTGCAGAGCTGGGACTGGAACTGCTGTGGACGGTCGAGACCCATGTGCATGCGGATCATGTCACAGGAGCCTGGCTGCACAAACAGCGCTGCGGCAGCCGTATCGCGGTCGGTGCGGCAAGCGGCGCCGTGAACGCCGACTGCCTGCTTGCGCATGGCGATCACATTGAATTTGGTCGTCGTGCGCTGGAAGCGCGCGCGACGCCGGGACATACCAACGGCTGCATGAGCTTCGTGCTGGATGATCATTCGATGGCGTTTACCGGCGATGCGCTGCTGATCCGCGGTTGCGGACGCACAGATTTTCAGCAAGGCAGTCCGCACACGCTCTACCACTCTGTACGTGAACAACTGTTCCCTTTGCCCGACGCATGCCTGCTCTATCCGGCACATGACTATCGCGGACTCACGGTCAGCAGCGCAGGCGAAGAGCGGAAGTTCAACCCGCGTCTGGGTGGTTCGATACTGGAAGATGATTTCGTCGGTTACATGAATAACCTTGGCCTGGCGCATCCCAAGCAGATGGACGTCGCGGTGCCGGCGAATTTGCAGTGCGGGCGCACCGAAAGTCCGGCAGCCGGTGCCGGAGACATGGACTGGGCGCCGCTGACTTATACCTTCTCCGGTATCTGGGAGGTGCATCCGGAATGGCTGGAGGAGCATTTGCAGGAAGTGCAGATTGTGGATGTGCGCGAAGCGGACGAATTCGACGGCACACTGGGGCATATACCCGGGGCGCTTTTGCTGCCGCTGAACAGTCTTGCCGCACGGGCGAACGAGTTGTCGAAGGAGCGGCCGCTGGTAATGGTTTGCCGTTCTGGTGCGCGTTCGGCGCAGGCCAGTGTTTTGTTGCGCAAGGCGGGATTCGGCAAGGTGGCCAACCTGGCCGGCGGCATGCTGCGCTGGCATGCACAGCGATTTGCCGTGGACGGCGGCAACGATTAGAGCCGTTGCGGGCAGATGCAGCGAATATTTGTAAGTTATTGATTTTATTAATTATTTATGCGGCATCCGCGGTGTAGAGCGGCACCACTTTGCCTTCCTCGTCATTCGCCGCCGCTGCCTGCGGCTCCCAGCGCACCAGTTCCATCCGTCCATCCATGTGTTCGACCACTGCGGTGCAACTGTCCACCCAGTCGCCGCAGTTGATGTAGGTGACGCTCTCGACTTTGCGCAGCGCGGCGGTGTGGATGTGGCCGCAGATCACGCCGTCGAGTCCGCGTTGCGCCGCGGTTCTGGCGACTGCCGTTTCAAAATCGCTGATGAAGCTCACCGCCTGCAGTACATTGCGCTTGGCGTAATCAGCCAGTGACCAGTGGCCGCAGACGCCGAGTTTGCGGCGCAGCCACGACAGCCCGCGATTCAGATGGATCAGGAATGAGTATGAGATATCACCCAGCACCGACACCCAGCGGTGCAATGCGGTGATCTGGTCGTATTCATCACCGTGCAGCAGCAGGAATTTTTTACCGTCGGCGGTGGTATGCACATATTCGCGCACCAGATGCACGTCGCCAAAGTTGGAATCAACATGCTCGCGCAGCAGTTCGTCATGGTTGCCGGGAATCAGGATTACGCGCGTGTCGTGGCGCGCCCTTTTCAGGATTTTCTGCACCACGGTGTTGTGCGAGGCGGGCCAGTGCACCGAGCGGCTCATCGCCCAGAAATCGATGATGTCGCCGACCAGAAACAGGTTCTCGCATTCATATTCCTTCAGGAAGGCGAGCAGGTTGTCGGCCTGGCAGGCACGGGTGCCGAGGTGGATGTCGGACAGGAACAGCGTGCGTACCCGTAGGGTCATCAGTAATCAGCAGGGAATGGAATGCGAAGTAATTGATTGCATGCGGTTTTCATGGTTCGCAGCTTAGAGTGAAAATGTTTCGGCAATGTGACTGTTGCGGATAGATGCATGGGTGATTTCGCTACAATGTGTGCATGACGATTCCGTTGCTGACCGAACTGCCGTATCGCGCCGACAGCGCCGTGTTGTTCGAGGCGGTGGCCGACCGTGCGTGGGCGGTGTTTCTCGACAGCGGGCTGCATCATCCGGGACAGGCGCGTTACGACATCATTGCCGCCGAGCCC
>JAKFUJ010000064.1 GCA_021732805.1 Betaproteobacteria bacterium
TGAAGATGTGCATCGCAGTCGGCGGCACCATCACCGGTGAACACGGCGTCGGCGTCGAAAAGATCGACTCCATGTGCATCCAGTTCAAACCCGCAGAACTGGAAACCTTCCACGCGCTGAAACACGCTTTCGACGAGCACGGCCTGCTCAATCCCGGGAAAGCGGTACCGACGCTGCAGCGCTGTGCGGAATTCGGCCGCATGCATGTGCATGCGGGTCAGGAAAAGTTTCCGGAATTGCCGCGGTTCTAGGTATGTCCGACCTGGTCAACCAGTTCGCGGAAACCATCCGCGCCGCAGCCGACGCCAAACGTCCGCTGTGCATCCGCGGCGGCGGCAGCAAATCGTTTTACGGCAATCCGCCCTCCGGTGAAGATCTTGATGTCACTGGCTACAGCGGCATCATCAATTACGAGCCGACCGAACTCGTGATCACCGCCCGTGCCGGCACGCCGCTCACAGAGATTGAATCCACAATGCGCGACCAGCACCAGATGCTCGGTTTCGAGCCGCCGCATTTCGGCGGCGACGCCACGCTCGGCGGCTGCATTGCGGCGGGACTCTCCGGACCGCGCCGCCCCTACGCCGGATCGGTGCGCGATTTCGTGCTGGGTTTGCGCATGCTCGATGGCCGTGGCACCGATCTGACTTTCGGCGGGCAAGTGATGAAAAACGTCGCCGGCTACGATGTGTCGCGGCTGGTTACCGGATCACTGGGTACGCTGGGCGTGATTCTTGAAATCTCATTGAAGGCGCTGCCGTTGCCGCCAGCCGAACTGACTCTCAGTTGCGAACTGTCACGCAGCGAAGCCATTACGCAGATGAACACCTGGGCCGGCCAGCCGCTGCCGATCACCGGCACCTGCCATGTCCAGAAACGACTGTTTGTGCGGCTTGCCGGCGCAGAACCCGCGGTCAGAGTCGCTGCCAAAAAAATCGGCGGTGAAACAGTCGAGAATGCCGCGGAATTCTGGCGCAATGTGCGCGACCAGCAAGACGTATTTTTTACCGGTTTGCGCCCGACATGGCGGATTTCACTGCCATCAACGGCGCCGGAACTCGATCTTACCGGTCCGCAACTCGTCGAATGGGGCGGCGCGCTGCGCTGGCTCAAGTCCGACGATGATGCAGCAACCGTGCGCAAAGCCGCGCGCAAAGCCGATGGCCATGCCACGCTGTTCCGCCGCGGCAATCCGGACATCGTCGCATTCCATCCATTGCCGGAAGGATTGATGCGACTGCACCGTCGGGTCAAACAAGCGATGGACCCGGCAGGCATACTCAATCCTGGCCGGATGTATCCGGATCTGTAAAAGTCAAAAGCATGGTTTAACAAGACGGACAGGATTTTCAGGATAAAGCCTCTGCTGCCCCCTTCTCGAAGGTTTTTATCCTGCGCATCCTGTCCATCCTGTAATTTGTTTCAAGGTTTACTCATGCAGACCAATTTAGCCGATTTCATCAAGGACACGCCGCAGGGCCGCGAGGCTGAGGCCATCCTGCGCAAATGCGTGCATTGCGGCTTCTGCTCGGCGACCTGCCCCACCTACCAGTTGCTGGGCGACGAGCTCGACGGGCCGCGCGGCCGCATTTACCTGATGAAACAGGTGCTCGAGGGCGAACCTGCGACGGCAAAAACACAGTTGCACCTCGACCGCTGCCTGACCTGCCGCGCCTGCGAGACCACCTGCCCCTCCGGTGTCCACTACAGCCGGCTGCTCGACATCGGCCGTGCGGTCGTCGCGCAACAGGTGCCACGCAGCGGTTTTGACAAGAGCCGCCGTCAGGTCCTGGCCGGCGTATTGACCCGACCCGCGTTGTTCAATCCGCTGCTGGCCCTCGGTCGCGTCGCCCGCAATCTGCTGCCCAAGGTGCTTGATGATGTGGTGCCCGATCAGCCGGCCCGCGCACGACCCTGGCCCGTCGGCGGTCATGCCAAACGCATGCTGGTGCTCGAAGGCTGTGTGCAGCCGGCACTGTCACCGGCAACCAACGCCGCGGCGGCACGCGTATTGGACAAACTGGGCATTTCACTGATCCGCGCGCCCAACGCCGGCTGTTGCGGCGCAGTGACTTTTCATCTCGACGAACAGGAACGCGCCCTCGACGCCATGCGCCACAACATCGACGCGTGGTGGCCTTATGTCGAACAGGGTGCTGAAGCGCTGATCTTCACCGCCAGCGGTTGCGGTGTGATGATCACCGACTACGGCCACCTGCTCGCGCACGACCCTGCCTACGCCGAGCGCGCCAGACGCATCTCGGCACTGGCCCGTGATTTGAGCACCGTGATTGAACATATAAAAAATGAATTAAAACAATTACTTAAAGATAATCGCCCAAAGGGTAAATTTGCATTCCATTCGCCCTGCACGCTGCAGCACGGCCTGAAACTCAAAAGCCGCATTGAAGCCCTGCTCACCGAATTGGGTTTCGACCTCGCGCCCGTTGCCGATGCGCATCTGTGTTGCGGCTCGGCCGGCACCTATTCCGTACTGCAACCGGAAATCTCCGGGCAACTCAAAAACAACAAGATCAAATCACTGACCGCGTCATCACCTGCGCAGATCCTTACCGCCAATATCGGCTGCCAGACCCATCTGCAGTCAGCAACGAAATTGCCGGTGCGACACTGGATTGAGGCGGTGGATGACCTGATGTCCGCACAAACCAACACTTCCTGAATTCGTTATCCCGGCGTGCGAAAATTCCTGGATTCCGGCTTACGCCGGAATGACTGCGGCCCTTACCTCTTGTACTTTTCCTGACATCGGCGTACCCTCCGCTGCCGAAGGCGGGGTAACGCACTGAAACCATTAACGTACGACGCTTGTACTTTTTGTGACAGAGGCGTACTCTCCGCTGCAATTCCACTTGCGAGGGAGTACACCATGGCCGCAGTTGCATCCGTCACCGCCTACGATCTGGCAGTCAGCGCACCGGCAAAACGCGCCCGCGCCGGACAACCGCCGCGCCGCATCAACGGCATCCCTGTGTACGAGCAGGAATTCTGGACCAGCAAACAGCGCCAGGCCAATCCGCTGCATGAAGTGTCGTACCGCGGCTGCTTCAAACCGCAACTGCCCGCCTACTTCATCGACCGCCTGAGCAAACCCGGAGACTTCATCTACGATCCGTTCAGCGGACGCGGCACCACCGCTGTCGAAGCCGCACTGATGGAACGCAATGTCATTGCCAACGACATCAACCCGCTGTCCGGCATCCTCACCCGGCCGCGGCTGCAGGTGCCGTTGATCGCCGCCATCGACGTGCGGCTGCGGGCGATCAAGGTGGCGGCCAAATACAAAAATGACATTGACCTGTCGATGTTCTACCACCCTGACACCGAACGCGAACTGCTGAACCTGCGTGCCTACCTCGCCGAGCGCCGCACCACCTGTATGGAAGATGACTGCGACCGCTGGATCCGCATGGTCGCCACCAACCGGCTGACCGGGCATTCGCCGGGATTTTTCTCCGCCTACACATTGCCGCCAAACCAGTCGGTATCGCCGGAGAGCCAGATCAAGATCAACGAAAAAACCGACAAAGCCCCGGAATATCGCGACGTCCGCGCGCTGATCCTGCGCAAATCCATGCAGTTGCAGAGCGAGATCAATGCCGCAGCCCGCTGGCGCCTGCAGCAGGCAGCCACCCAGGCAAAATTTCTGGAAGCTCCCGCCTGGCAGACGCCGTCAATCGCCGACGACAGCGTGCAACTGACGGTGACATCACCGCCATTTTTGAATGTGGTGCAGTACGCCAAGGACAACTGGCTGCGCTGCTGGTTCAACAACCTGGATGCCGAGGCAATCGGCGCCGGCATCACCATGGCCACCAGCATCAACGAGTGGTCGGAAGTGATGAAGGCGGTTCTTGAAGAGCTCTACCGCATCACCCGCCCCAAAGGCTGGGTGGCCTTCGAGGTCGGCGAAGTGCAGCGCGGCTCGATCAATCTGGATGAGGCCGTGCTGCCGCTGGGCACTGCCGCCGGTTTTCGCTGCGAGGCCATCCTCATCAACACCCAGAAATTCACCAAGACATCGAATATCTGGGGCATCGGCAACAACGAACGCGGCACCAACAGCAATCGCATCGTGATGCTGCAGAAACCGGCTTGATGGAATAAGATTCGACGGTCGCCAGCCATCCGAGGAGCGCCCCATGTTCGATGCCGTCTCCGTCCCCTACGGGGCCAAGATGCTGTTCAATACCGTCAAACTCAAGCCCGGCGTCAACTTTGACGATGTCGAACAGGCGCTGGGCGAAATGTGCAACGTCGTCAAAAACACCTATGGCGGCGACAAGGGCGGTTTCATCGCGGGACAGGTGTTCCGGTTTTCGGGATTCATTTCCGATGAAGGCTCGCTGAACACCTCGGGCGCCGTCGACGACCATGTGGCCATCGTCACCTACTGGCGGTCGTTCGAAGAGCACGAAAAGTCGCATGCCGATGCGGCGTTCAAGGACAAATTCGCCGCCTTGGGCGTGCTGTGCACCGACAGCAAGGAACTGGGTTACGAGATGCT
>JAKFUJ010000288.1 GCA_021732805.1 Betaproteobacteria bacterium
GTTCCAATGCGTGAACGTGCTGCGCGGGGCTGTGTCGGCGGCCCATGCGCGTGATGGCGCCGCACGCCGGCGCAGTTCCCCGGCTTTGTCCGCCGGGCGTGAACGGGTAGTATCCCCAATTTCTGCCGAACCCATACGATGGCCGACCGCCGCCTGCAGGTATTTCACGCCGTAGCCCGCCAGCTTTCTTTCACGAAGGCGGCGGAGCAGTTGTTCATGACCCAGCCCGCAGTGACGTTCCAGATCAAGCAACTGGAGGAACATCTGAACACGCGGCTGTTCGAGCGCAGCCACGGCCGTATTGCGCTGACCCCCGCCGGGGAACTGGTGCTGGGTTATGCGGAAAAGATACTGACCATGTCCGAGGAGCTGGAAACGCGCGTCGGCGAGTTGACCGGCGCCATCAGCGGACCGCTGCTGCTGGGCGCCAGCACCACCATCGCCGAGTTCTACCTGCCGCGTATCCTCGGCGAGTTCAAGGCCGCGCATCCCCACGTGCGCACGCACATGACGGTGGCCAATTCCGAAATCATCGAAACGCGGGTTGCCGAGCATGCCCTCGATCTGGGCCTGATCGAATCGGTGTCGCACCTCCCCGGCGTGGAGACGGAAGTGTGCTGCGAGGATGTGCTGGTGATGATCTGCAGCCCGCAATATAAATTGGCAAAAGCGAAAAAGGTTTCGGCAGCCGAAATCGCCGGCGAACCGTTCGTCAGCCGTGAGTCGGGGTCCGGCACGCGTGAATTTGCCGACCAATATTTCCAGCAGAATAAAATTTCACCGGATGCGATCAATGTGGTGATGGAGCTCGGCAGTCCGGAGGCGATCAAGGGCGTGGTCGCTACCGGACTGGGCGTATCCATACTGTCTCGCGCAACTGTGGCCAAGGAACTGAAGCTCGGTGTGCTGGTGGCGGTGCCGCTGGACCCGCCGTTGATCCGCGGCCTGTCGGTGGTGACGCCGCACAACAAGTTCCGTTCACGGCTGATCACGACTTTCGCCGAATTTGCGATGGCACGGATGAAAGAGATGGCGGCTTTGCAGTGAAACGTGAAATGGCTGTTGCGACCATTCTCGAACATTCCGGCAGGCTCCGGTGTCGCGGCCGATAACCGCCGCCATTGATCTGGCTGCGCTGGCGCACAATCTTGGCGTCGCGCGCGCGCATGCGCCGCATGCGAAAGTATTCGCGGTGATCAAGGCCAATGCCTACGGTCACGGGCTGCTGCGGGCTGCTGCTGCGATGCGTGATGCCGACGGCTTTGCGGTGGTCGAGTTCGATGCCGCGATGCGGTTGCGCGATGCCGGTTACCGCCAGCGCATCGTCCTGCTCGAAGGTTTTTTTGACGCACGTGAAGCCGAAGCGGGTGCCGCACGCAAAATCTCCGGTGTGATGCACACCGCAGAACAGTTCGCCTGGATTGCGCCGCTGCAGGCCGGGGCGCGACTGGATGTGCTGCTCAAAATCAACAGCGGCATGAACCGGCTGGGCTTCACGCCCGATGCAGTGCGTGGCGCCTATGACCGGCTGCAGGACCTGCCCGGCGTCGGCAAGATCACATTGATGACCCATTTTGCCGATGCCGACGGTGCGGGCGGCGTCGCTGCGCAAATGGCGGTGTTCGAGCGTGCGGTGGCCGGCATTGCCGCACCGCGCAGCCTCGCCAATTCGGCGGCAACGCTGCGCTATCCGCAAACCCATTTCGACTGGGTACGCCCGGGCATCATGCTTTATGGTTCATCGCCGTTCACCGAACGCAGCGCGACGGAACTGGGTTTGCAGCCGGTGATGACGCTGACTTCGGAAATCATTGCGGTCTGCGACCTGAAGCCCGGCGATACCGTCGGTTACGGCGGCACGTTCCGCGCCGAACGCAGCATGCGCATCGGCGTCGTCGCCTGCGGTTATGCCGATGGTTATCCGCGCCATGCACCGAGCGGAACGCCGATCCGGGTGAATGACGTGATGACAGCCACTGTCGGCCGGGTTTCGATGGACATGCTGTGCGCCGACATCACCCATCTGCCGCAGGCAGGCATCGGCTCCCGCGTTGTATTGTGGGGCGAGGGTAATCCGGTGGATGATGTCGCCGCTGCCGCGGGCACTGTCAGTTACGAGTTGTTGTGTGCAATGTCGGCGCGTGTGCCGGTAATTGAACGGCAATAAAGTAATAATGATTCAGCGCAGTATTATTGAGAGTTGCATAATTCATGACAAAAACATGCCTCTGACGAGGCTGTCATGTTTTTGGGAATACTCAATAAGTGCGATACCGATGAGACCTGTTACAGTTCCGCACTATGACTGCCAGTTTACAGCTTGAAGAACTAATTTCAGGGACTGAAAGCAAAGTTCGCCCTAATGATGTGCTTGAGCCCACTCTGAGTGCACGTGGAAACGCGAAAGCGAACAAGCTTGATCCGCTGGATCGGACTTTTCACGATTGGTATCGTTTCGTGTTGTCCTTTCCGCCGCATTTGGTCAGACATTACCTCAATGAGTTTGATCTTTCGTACAACGACGTCGTGCTTGATCCGTTCTGCGGAACGGGGACTACGGTTGTTGAAGCGAAAAAAATGGGTATCAGTGCGGTTGGATTGGAAGCCAATCCTGTCGCCCGTTTTGCCAGCGCGACCAAACTGGATTGGACAGTTGGGCCTGAGTCGTTAAGAAATCTTGCTGAAAAGGCCGCGGCAAATGCGAGAGGCATATTGAGGAAGGATGGTATTGACGACGATGTATTGTTTTCGGGGAACATCGCCGGGTCGAATCTGAGAACACTCGATGCGGATCGCGAAAAACTGCTGTTGACGAACTCCATCAGTCCGGTGCCTTTGCATAAAACCCTGGTACTGTTGGATTGCCTGCGCAAGCAGCAGGCAGCGCCGGGTTACAGCCATGCTTTGCTGGCGCTGGCGGGCGTGCTGGTAAACAGCGTCAGCAATCTGCATTTTGGTCCCGAAGTCGGTGTCGGGAAAGCGAAACAGGATGCCCCGTTGATCATACCATGGCTGGATAAAATATATAATATAATCAATGATTTAAATGATTTTCCTGTTGTCATGCCAAATGCTGCGACCGTATTTCTCGCGGACGCGCGCAGGGCGGGGGAATTCATCAAGCCCGCGTCGATATCGGCGGTCATTACTTCTCCGCCCTACCCCAACGAAAAGGACTACACCCGGACCACCAGACTGGAATCCGTTTTACTCGGTTTTGTGAATTCGCGTGATGACCTGCGTGCGCTCAAGCGTGGACTTGTCCGGTCGAATACCCGTGGTGTTTATAAACTGGACGACGATGATCAATGGGTGGCAAAGCACCCGGAAATCAATCGTATCGCCGATGAGATTGAGGCGCGTCGTACCAGCATGGGGAAAACCTCGGGATTCGAGCGCATGTATGCGCGGGTTACACGCCTTTATTTTGGCGGAATGGCCAGGCACCTGGCTGAGTTGCGCCCATTGCTGAAGCCGGGCGCGCGTCTGGCATACGTGGTTGGAGACCAGGCGTCGTACCTGCGAGTGATGATTCGCACCGGTGCCTTGCTGGCTGACATTGCCCAAAGTCTTGGTTATGAACTGGAGCGGATTGATCTGTTCCGTACCCGGCTGGCCACGGCATCAAAGGAACAGTTGCGTGAAGAAGTGATTATTCTGCGTTGGCCGCAAGGACGACGGAGATAGGGATGGCCTCCTCTGGAAACAGGTATGAGCAGCTCATTGCGGAAATTTTCAGGCGTCTGTTCCGTCCCGGTCTATCGGAAGTGGAGTTTTCCCGCAACGACATCATCAAGGCTGCGACACAACTCAATATTGATTTACCGAAAAACCTGGGTGACGTGCTTTATTCGTTTCGCTATCGGTCATCACTACGCAAAGCCATTTTGAAACGCGCCCCTTCCGGCAAGGAGTGGATTATTCGTCCAGCGGGGCGTTCCCAATACCGGTTTGTATTGATTGCGATGGGGGCTGCCAATATCACCCCTGCAAAGTTGCTGGCCGAAACAAAAATTCCTGATGCGACTCCAGGTGTCATTGCTGCTTATGCATTGACGGATGAACAGGCATTGTTGGCGCGCTTGCGATACAACCGGCTGATCGATATTTTTACGGGACTTGCCTGCTATTCGCTGCAAAGTCATTTGCGTACTACCGTGCAGGGCTTGGGGCAGGTGGAGACCGATGAGATTTATGTCGGAATAGACAAAAGAGGCGTCCATTACATTATTCCCGCTCAAGCAAAGGCGGGAAAGACAAAATGGGTGTCGTGCAGATTGAGCAGGATTTTGCGGTCTGTAAAGCGAAATTTCCGAATCTGGTCTGCATGCCGATTGCCGCGCAGTTCATGGCTGAGGGAGTCATTGCGCTGTTTTCTTTTGAGGAAAGCGCGGATGGCGTCAAGGTGACCGGCGAAAAGCATTATCGACTGGTTAATTCCGGCGAATTGAGTCCCGACGAACTGATGACGTATCAGCAGCGGCAAGATTAGCAGGGTGTTGAAAAACTCCAGCACATCACTTCA
>JAKFUJ010000391.1 GCA_021732805.1 Betaproteobacteria bacterium
ATACAGCGCGTCGAGCTGCTCGCGTGAAGTGGCGCGTATCACGCAGGTGACGCTCAGGTATTTGCCTTTTTTGCTGGTTCTCATTTCCAGCGTGGTGTCGTCAAAATCCGGCGCATGACGCTTGACCACTTTTAATATCGTCTGCGCGAACCCCGGCTGGGTGTGGCCGAGGATTTTCAGCGGGAAATCGCTGGGGTATTCAATCAGCGACGGTTCCGTGCCGCCGATGGGCGGCGCAGTCACGCTGCAGTTCCCGCGCGATCTTTTTTCGATTGCTGGTACAGGGCATGCATGCGCCGGAACAGCGGTCCCGGTTTGCCGTCGCCGACAGGTTTGCCGTCGAGTGTGGTCACCGCCAGCACTTCCTTGGTCGACGAGGTCACCCAGATTTCATCGGCATCGCGCACTTCGGCTTCGGCCACCGGCCGTATTTCTATCTGGAATTCACGGGCACGGGCGATTTCGATGACCACGTCGTAGGTGATGCCCGGGAGCACCAGATGGTCTTTGGGCGGCGCCAGCACCACGCCGTCGCGCACGATGAACACATTGCTCGACGAGGCCTCGGTCAGATTGCCGTCACGGAACAGGATGGTTTCGGTGGCGCCGGCGTCGGCCGACAACTGGCGCAGCATGCAGTTGCCGAGCAGCGATATCGATTTGACGTCGCAGTTGAGCCAGCGGAAATCCTGCGCAGTGATGCAGGGAACGCCGGATTCGACCAGCGCCGGTGACGGCGTGACCAGCGGCGAACTCATCATGAACACCGTGGGTTTGATGTCTTTGGGGAATGCATGGTCGCGTTTGGCAACGCCGCGCGTGATATGCAGGTAGACCTACTGGTCGGCGCCGGTATTGCGTTTGACGATGTCGCCGGCGAGATGTGTCCACTCTTCAGCGCTGTGCGGATTGTTGATGCGCACCTTGTCCAGGCTGTTTTGCAACCGGCGCAGGTGTTCGGCAAGCCGGAACGGCTGGCCGCCATAGACCGGAATCACTTCGTAAACGCCGTCACCAAAAATGAAACCGCGGTCGAGCACCGGCACGTGCGCGTCCTCGATAGGCATGAATGTACCGTTCAGGTAAACGATGTTGCTCATGATTGTTGCACCGGATGGATGTTCGTTAATGTGGGGATTGGTTAAAGTTTACGCCACGGCGGTCATTTGATCAGCAGTCGCAGCGAGTCCCAGGTACGACCGAAAATGCCGGCGACCGGCACGCTTTCCAGCGCAACGATCGGCAGTTCGCGCCAGGGTTTGCCGTCGATTTCCAGTTTCAGTGTGCCGACGCGCTGACCCGGATTGACCGGCGCCAGCAGCGGCTGCAGGCTTTCGACGGTCGCCTTGAGTTTGTCGCTTTGGCCTTTGGGCAGGGCAACGTAAAGATCACTGGTGAAGCCGGCCTTCAGCATGTCGGATGCGCCCTTCCAGACGCGCAACTGGGTGACCGGCTGGTTGCGCGCATAGAGGCGGACGCTGTCGTAAAACTGGAATCCCCAGTTCAGCAGCTTCTGACTTTCGGTGGCGCGCGCCGATTCCGAGGTTGTGCCGAGTATCACCGAAATCAACCGCCGCTCGCCGCGGCGTGCCGAGGTGATCAGGCAATACCCGGCATTTTCGGTGTAGCCGGTCTTGACGCCGTCTACCGTGGGATCCAGCCACAGCAGACGGTTGCGGTTGGCCTGGGTGATGTTGTTGTAGCGGTATTCCTTCTGGGAATACAGCGCGTAATGCTCGGGAAAATCGCGGATTAACGCGACCACCAGCTGTGACAGATCCTGCCCCGTCGAACGCAGTTCCGGATTGGGCAGTCCGGTGGCATTGGTGAAGTTGGTGTTGGTCAGGCCGAGGCGCTTGGCTTCGCGATTCATCATCTGCGCGAACACTTCCTCGTTGCCGCCGATGGCTTCGGCCAGCGCGATGCTGGCATCGTTGCCGGACTGGATGATCATGCCGCGCAGCAGTTCATCGACGGTCACCGGTTTGTTGGGTTCGATGAACATGCGCGAGCCTTCGGCTTTCCATGCTCGTGTCGATACCGGGACCACCTGCTCGGGTTTCAGCGATTTCTGCTTCAGCGCACCGAATGCGAGGTACGCCGTCATCAGCTTGGTCAGCGATGCCGGCGCGAAACGGTCATTGGCGTTGTGGCTGGCCAGCACCTGACCGCTGTTGACGTCGAGCAGCAGCCAGGCTTTGGCTTCGACGGCGGGGGCCGCCGGCGCGGGAATCTGCGCGGCAGCGACGGCAGAGAAAAAACAGGCAACTGCAAAGGAAAAACCGGTAGCGAGAAATCGTTTCATGTGCGGAAAAAGCCTGATTATAACCAGGCGTTGCTGCCGGCGATAAGCCGATCGCGTGCGCGCTGGTTGTTTTTGGAGAATCGAAGAGGTCCGCGACAGCAAACTGTCAGGGATTGAACCGGTCTGGTACTACAGGGCAGACCGGTTCGTATTCGCGAAGTTCCCGGTTGCGGGACTTCAGGCGCCGTCGCGGTAACGACGCAGGGCAGTGCGCATGAATGAAAGTTGTTGCGTAAAGGTGCGGCAGCGCGTGCACAGCAGCAGGTGAATGTTGAGACGCATGCGTTCAGTCAGCGTCAGCGCCCGGTCCTGGCCCTGCGACATCAGTTCGGTGGTGTGTTTGCAATTCGGGATCATCAACGGGCCATTAAAAGAATCGCAGTCATGGGATCAATCGTCGAACCAGTAATCGCTAAATTGCTTTCAAAAAAAAACCAGCAGGCGTGTGCACCTGGTCGCTTCGCCCCCACCACGCCCGCGCATCATTTTTTTACATCCTGGGGGTCGGTCTTTCCAAACCACTGCGTTCCAGGCATTCGCGCAGGGCCAGTCGCGCACGATGCAGCATGACCCAGCAATTCGTCGCCGTGATATTGAGTTCCTTACAGATTTCCTCCGTCGGCATTTCCATGATTTCACGCATCATGAATACCCGTGCCGTGCGCTCCGGCAGGCGCTGCGTGCACATTTCAATGGTGGCCCAGAAGCGGCTGTTCTCCAGCGCAGCATCCGGGTTGCCCCACTGTGCGGGAAATTCACGCCAGTGTCCGTCTTCGGCAAACAGCGCATCAATGGCTTCGGCTTCGGAGCGGTCATCGTCGGCGCCGGTCAGCGGCTGCTCGCGTGCGGCGCGGCGCAGGTGATCAATGATCTTGTGCTTGAGGATGCCGGTGAGCCAGGTGCGCAGCGAGGATTTTCCTGAAAATCGCGCTGCACCCTCAATGGCCGCGAGCAACGTCTCCTGCACCGCATCCTCGGCCTGCGCCGGATTGCGCAACTGCAGTCGCGCGTAACGCAGCAGGTAGGCGCGCTCGTGCTCGATGGCGGCAGGACTTGCAGTTAGAGCGCAGGTTTCCGGAGACAAAAAAATCCTTTAAAATCAATTACTTAAAAGTCAGCGGCGCAGCGAATGCGGGGCACTTGAAAACATTCTGGCGGGACCCATATTTGAATCATCGGCGCCCGGCGCCTGGATTAATTCAAGGAGATTCCTCATGGTCAATGTTACCCGTTTTACCCCGTTTGACGATTCCTTTGACGAATTGCTGCGCGGTTTTTTTGTGCGTCCGATGGCCTTTGAAGGCGCGCCGCAATCGGCGCAATCCTTCCGCGTCGACGTTCGCGAGGACGAAAACAACTACACGGTACACGCCGAAATTCCCGGCGTAAAAAGGGAAAACATCCACGTCACCATTGATGCCGACCAGATCGCGATCAGCGCCGAAACGCGCAATGAAAGCGAAGTCAAGGAAGGCGAGCGTGTGTTGCGTGCCGAACGTCACTACGGCAAGGTGTACCGCGCTTTCACCCTGGGCCAGGCTGTTGATGAAGACAAGGCTGTCGCCAAGTATGCCGACGGTGTGCTGGAACTGATCCTGCCGAAAAAGGCTGTAGCTACTGCCAAACGGTTGTCGATCAACTGAGGGTTATCGATTAAACAGGCTGGCACCGAAGCGCACGGCAATGCCGTGTGCAGTAAAGGCGGCGGGTCGATATAGGCCTGCCGCCTTTTTTGTCGTCATGTAAAATGAGTGAATCCTCACATTGGCCGGTTTTGCAGGTTTTCTTCCACCTTAACCTTCACTTATTTTCACGGTTTCCACGCATGCCACTCTCGCCCATTACCGCTGCAAGCAAGGCCAAGACCCTCGCTGAGGCGCTGCCCTACATCCAGCGTTTCCACGGCAAGACCATCGTCGTCAAATACGGCGGCAACGCGATGACCGATCCCGCGCTGAAGGAAGGGTTCGCGCGCGACGTGGTGTTGCTGAAAGTGGTGGGCATGAATCCGGTGATCGTGCACGGCGGCGGTCCGCAGATCGACGATCTGCTGAAACGGGTCGGCAAAAAGGGCGAGTTTATCCAGGGCATGCGCGTCACCGATGCCGAAACCATGGATGTGGTTGAAATGGTGCTCGGCGGGCAGGTCAACAAGGACATCGTCAACCTGATCAACCGCAACGGCGGC
>JAKFUJ010000019.1 GCA_021732805.1 Betaproteobacteria bacterium
GAAGCGATTTCAGCGAGTCTGGCCACGGCGGGCTCCTGCGAAAAGTTGAACAACTAGGTAAAAACTTGACACTCCATCACACGCCGCCCTCGGTCATGTGTACCGGGAACAGCTCCATCGCATCATCAATTGGCGCCGTGTGGTTGACGTTCCAGACATAACCCGGCGAGGACTTCATGGTTTTTTTGGTGGTCGCCGCCGTGCCTGCCGTTCCTTTTACACCGGGAATACGCGCAAGGAAAAACATGCGCACCGCAAAATCCGTGATCTTTTCAGCCAGCGCATCGGTGGCGGCAAGACCCTCAACCACGATACCCAGTTCATGGGCCTGGGTCTGCCGCACGGGTTCGAGCTCCTTCAGCACGCCATCGCGTCCGAACACATGGAAAAACAGCTCGTATTGTTCACTGCCGAAACGTTTGGCGACCGCGCTTTTTACCCACGCGATCGCGTCATCGGCATGACGCACCACATGCGGATCGCGCAGTCCGACAAACCCCATATAACGCTCGCCGACTTTTTTCGCACCTTCGATTTTCACGCGCAGCTCTTTCGCCGGCAGCCATTTCGCGCCGGTGATGCGCGCGGTGCGTTCGTCGTGCTGCTCGTAATGGCATTCGCGCATGTCCAGCGTGCCGCCCAGCGCCTGCTCGAAGTAAGGCGTCTCGCGTTCGTACATCGAATGCCCTGCAACCGACGCAATGGTGCAACGCTGCTGCGGATGGTACGGCGTGATGCGGATATCGTCCTTTGAAATCGCGCCGATAATGGTTTCCTTGCCCATGAAAGGCTCCGCCACCAGTGAGGCGCATTCAATCATCTTGCCCATGTGATAGGCCAGCGGCGCGGGGAAGCCATGATGTATGCACGGCCCCGCGGTAAACGCGATGTCGCCGCAACGTCCGGCAATGATCACGTCGGCCCCCATATCCAGTAGTTTCAGAAACGGATCCACACCGGCTACCGCGACGATGCGCGTCGCCTGATCAATATCCGCCTCTGTCAGATTGGGGAAACCGCCAAGCCCGGTCAGCTCCTTGCCTGCTCGCAATTTTTGTTTGAGATAGTCCTTGGGCACTTCCGAATAAAAATAACCGATTTTGAACTTCGGCAACCGATGTTCGCGCGCCAGTTCCTGAATGATGCCGACGAATTCATCGACGCCGCGATTGCTGCCGGTATCCCCTGCCGAACCGATCACCAGCGGTATGCCCTTGCCGCGCGCCGCCTTCAGAAACAGTTCGAGTTCCTCGCGCACAAAATGCCCCAGTGTGGTGTCTTCACCCAGGTACACCGGGCCGGGATCGGAACTGCCGCCGTCGGCGACGATGTAATCGGGATTGGACGCCAGACCAAGATGAAAACTCTCGGGATTGGAGGGTGCGGTGCCCAGATGCCCGGTTGAAATCAGCACCCTCAGGTTGGTCTTGTTTGCAGCAGTTGACATGAAGTTCCTCTTATTGAGCGGTTGATGACCCTAAGCTTGGCCCGGGCAACGCCGCTAGTCCTTGACGAAATAATTCTGGCTTTCGGCCACGGCATCAAAACGCTCGAGCGCAGCGAGGGTTTTCGCCTTGTCGGCAACGCTCAGTTCGTGCACCAGCGTGTTGATCAGCACCAGCGGTGCACAGTGGAACGCCACAAACGACGCGGATTCCGCCGGGGCGTACAGGCTTACGCTGCCCTGCAGCGGGGAAAACACGCTGTCGGTAATGGTCAGGGTGGCTAGCTTGCGCGACTTGGCGTACTCCAGCAGCCTGACCTGCTCGCGCAGATAACGCGGATAACCGATCACCACCACGCAGGCGTCCTTGTCGACACGGCTCAGGTGATCGTAGGTTTCCGGGGTAATCGCCGACACGCGCGTGGTGCGATAGCCGATCTTGGCCAGCGCAAACCACAGCTGGTACGCCAGCGGCGTCGCACTGCGCGTGCCCGCCACCACGATTTCTCCGGCGCCGCGCAGCATCGCCAGCGCCTTGGCATAGGCGCGGGCGTCGAAGGTTTCGTAAAGCGCCGCCAGGTTGTCACGTTCCTTGTCGGCAACGAGGTCGAGCGGCGTGCGCGCAGCCCCGTTGCGCGCCTCGCCCAGGCGGAACCGCTCCACCCCGCGCAGCTCCGCGCGTACCAGCCGCCGGATCTCCTTCTGCAATGCCGGATACCCTGAAAAATCAAGTACTTTTGCAAAGCGCACGACGCTGGCTTCACTGACGCCGGCGAGTTCGGCAAATTGCGAAATCGTCGAAAACGCGACCGTCTGGTGGTTGCCGAGCACATAACGCGCAAGCACGCGCTGATTCGGTGAAAAGTGGTCGGCGCCTTCTTTCAGGCGCCGGATCAGGGGATGATCTGCGGGCATTGCTCGACAGTCCGCCGGACTCCGAAAATGGGTTGAAACTTTATTTTCATCATCATATTATATGAAAATATTATTTGCAAACCGGACCCGGGCCTGCAGCCGGATCGCTTCCGGACACACGATGCCCTTCAAGGAGACCATCATGCGGCGCCCCATCATTGCCCTCTCATTTGGTTTGATCTGCATGGCGGGCAATACATTGCCTGCAGCCGCACAGGACGCTGCTCCGAAACTGATGCGCATCGTGGTGCCGTTTTCGGCAGGCGCAAGCAACGACGCCATCGCGCGCACCATAGCCCCGCAACTCGCAAAACGCCTGGACAGTACCATCGTGATCGAAAACCGGCCCGGCGCAGCCGGTGTCATCGGCTCGGATGCCGTGGCGAAAGCACCCAAAGACGGTTCGGTGCTGCTGCTGACCTCGGCCACGTTCCTTACGGCAGCCGCCACACGGTCGCGCATGCCCTACGATCCGGTCACCGCTTTCACGCCCGTCGCCATCGTCGCGCAAAACCCGTCGATACTCGCGATATCGGCATTGGCTCCCCTCAAGACAACGGCGCAGCTGATGTCGGCAGCCCGCGCAAAAGAAAACTGGCTCACCTACGGCTCGGCAGGCGTAGGCTCCATCGGCCACCTGACCACCGAACTGATGAACAGCGCCGCCAAAGTGGAAATGCGGCATATCCCGTACAAGGGCGCCTCCAACGCCGCCATCGACCTCGCCGGCGGCCAGATCGATGTCATGATCTCCAGCTTTACGACGCTGTCGCCTTTCGTGAAAAGCAGCAAAGTCAGACTGCTGGCGGTGACTTCGCACGAACCGCACCCCGCCTTCCCCGAACTGCCGACGCTGAATTCGGTGATCCCCGGCGTCGTCAACTACACCTGGGCCGGCGTGCTGGCGCCGGCAGGCACACCGGCGCCACTCGTCGAGCGGCTCAATCGTGAAATCAACTCGATTGCCGGCTCACCTGAATTGCGGCCGTTCTTCGAGCCCGAGGGCATGCTGCCGGTGCCGCTCACAACGGGCGGGTTTGCCGCACGCGTGAAGCAGGAATTGGCGCAATGGAAAAAAATTGCTGTTGCGAAAAATATCGTGGCGGAATAAATACGGGGGACTGGCGACACCTTGCTTGGCCCGGATGTTGGATTGCAAGACCCTAGGGTCTGTACACAATAGGGGCAAGTTGGTACATTCTGTTTTTTTAACGAAAGCCAGAGGCGATGCCAAGGAAATTACTGCGAGACGACCAATGGGAGCGGATCAAAGACATTCTGCCTGGCAAAGCCAGCGACCGTGGCGTCACCGCCAAGGACAATCGGCTGTTTGTCGAAGCGGTACTGTGGATTGCGCGCACCGGCTCGCCTTGGCGCGACCTGGATCCGGCGTTGGGCAACTGGCATGCCACGTATACCCGGTTCTCGCGTTGGAGCAAAAAGGGCGTGTGGGCGCGTGTGATCAAGGCGGTCAGCGATGATGCGGACTTGGAGGTCTTGTTCATCGACAGCACCGCAGTACGTGCCCACCAGCACGCTGCTGGCGCCAAAAAAAAGCAGGCAGCCAAGCGCTCGGTCGCTCGCGGGGCGGGTTGAGCACCAAGATTCATGCCGTGGTGGATGCCTTGGGCAATCCGCTGCGCTGGATACTGACCGGTGGCCAAACAGCCGATATCACGCAAGCGCCCTCGCTGATAGAAGGACTGCGTGCGCAGGTGGTCGTGGGAGACAAGGGATACGACGCCGATGCGCTGGTCGCGCTTATCCATGCCGCTGGCGCTCAAGCCGTCATCCCGCCGCGCGGCAACCGAAAGGAACAAAGAGCCTATGATCGACATCTCTATAAAGACCGCAATCTGGTGGAACGTTTCTTCAATCGACTCAAGCAGTTTCGCCGCATCGCTACGCGCTATGACAAACTCGCCAACAACTTCATTTCCCTGCTCAACTTGGTATGCGCCTATATCTGGTTGGCTTAATTGTTAACAGGCCCTATTGAGCCCCGTATAAGTAGATGACATTAAAAAGCCAATTCAGCTTGTTTCCAGAAGGCGGTGACCAGATGCGGTCTTCGCTGCATGGACTTGAGTCGATTGCGGGCGAATTGGCCGACCTCGC
>JAKFUJ010000434.1 GCA_021732805.1 Betaproteobacteria bacterium
GAGTGGTCCATGATCAGATGTGCCGGACACAGCGGTTCAATGATCCCGGGATCAGCCCCCATCTTTTTTGCGGCTTCTCGCATCGCGGCAAAATCTACCACCAGCGGCACCCCGGTCATGTCCTGCAGCAGCACGCGGGCGACGACGATGGGTACTTCCTGATTGCGTTCGCCACCAGGCTTCCAGCTAGCGAGATTGTTTACATGGGCTTCAGTGATTTTTTTGCCGTCACAATTGCGTAGCGCTGATTCGAGTACTACACGCAGGCTGACCGGCAGGCGCGAGATCCGGCCCACGCCGGCTTTTTCAAGAGCCGGCAGCGAATGGTATTTGCCGCTGTGATCGCCGAATTGGAATTCCTGCAGGGTATTGAATGGATTCTGGCTCATGGCGGCTCCTCAAGTTGCGGCGGTGCTTGCGCACCGTTATGGACATAATGAATTGACTGCCCGGGCCGGACAATGTTCAACGCGTGGGCACGGCGTTGAAGATTCCACGATACGGTTAAGAGTTGCAGTGCAAGGCAACACGTCACTGACGTTCTCGGTTAAGATTTCACCCAGCGAAACCCGCCGTACATTGATGGTGTGCGCATGCCAGAGCGGGGCGCCCACGGCGAATAAATCTTCAGCGCCGCCCATCCGGAGGAGATCAAACAGCATGACCGACCGTATCATTTTTGTGTGCACCCTGTTGCTTGCAGGGGTGTATTTCTGGGCGACGGCCCAGATTCCGAGCCTGGAACTGGGCGATCCGCTGGGACCCAAGGCGTTTCCGCGCATGCTCGGCGTCGGCCTGCTGATTGCTGCTGCGATGTTGCTGGCAGAAATACTGCGCGCCCGGAAAAAAGCGCAGTCTGCCAGCGATTCCGATACCCTGCGCTGGGAAAAACAGCACTGGATCGTGGCAGCAGTAGCGGCCTGGACAGCGCTTTATGTCGCGCTTTTCGAGCCGCTGGGCTACATGCTGGCGACACTGATTTTCCTGCTGGGGCTGACCGGGTACTTCAACCGTGGCCGTCACCTGATGAACAGCCTCACCTGTGTGCTGTTCGTCATCATCAGTTACGCCTCGTTTACCAAGATCCTCGGCGTCAATCTCGCCCGCGGCATCATCCCGTTCTGAGGCGCCTATGGAAACCTTGACGCATATTCTGAACGGCTTTGCGGTCAGCATGCAGCCGATCAACCTGTGGTACACCTTTCTTGGTGTATTCATGGGCACCATCATCGGCGTGCTGCCGGGCATCGGCCCTTCGGCCGGTATCGCGCTGCTGATCCCCATCACCTACGGCATGAACCCGACATCGGCGCTGATCATGATGGCCGGCATTTATTACGGTGCGAAATACGGCGGCTCGACCACGGCCATCCTGATCCGTACACCGGGCGAAGCGGCGTCGGTGATGACCTCGATCGACGGTTACGAAATGGCCAAGAAGGGCCGGGCCGGCGCAGCCCTGGCAGTGTCCGCCATCGGCTCCTTCATTGCCGGTACCATCGGCGTCATCGGCTTGACGTTGTTTGCGATACCGCTGACTTCCATCGCCCTCAAGTTCGGCCCCGCCGAATATTTCACGCTGATGCTGTTCGCGATGACCGCGGTATCCACGCTCACCGGCAAATCACCGGCGAAGGGGGTGCTGGCGACAATACTCGGCCTGATGATCGCGACCATCGGCATCGATCTGCAGAGCGGTCAGGCGCGGTACACCATGGGCATACCCGAATTTCAGGACGGCGTCGGATTCGTCGTGGTCGTGGTCGGACTGTTTGCGATGGCGGAAGTGTTGCGCGGACTGGAAGGCATTTACAGCGGCACTTCGGCCGCAGCGATGAAAATCACCGGCAAGCTGTGGCTGACGCGTGAGGAATGGAAACGCTCAATCGGGCCGATCTGGCGCGGTGGTGTGATCGGTTTTGTGGTTGGTGTATTGCCCGGCGCCGGCGGCACCATTGCGTCGATCATGTCGTATACGACGGAGAAGCGCATTTCCAAACATCCTGAGGAGTTTGGCCACGGCGCAATCGAGGGTGTGGCTGGTCCCGAAGCCGCGAACAATTCCGATACTGCCGGCGCACTGGTGCCGCTGCTGACCCTGGGCATCCCGGGCGGCGGCGCCACCGCGGTGATGCTCGGCGCATTCATCATGTACGGCGTGCAGCCGGGACCGCTGCTGTTCCAGAACAATCCGCAGCTAGTGTGGGGGCTGATCAACAGCATGTACATCGGTAATGTGATGCTGCTGATTCTCAACCTGCCGCTGATCGGCCTGTTCGTGCGGCTGCTCTATATCCCGCAGGGCATTCTTTATCCGCTGATCGTCGCCATTTCGGCGATCGGCGCCTATGCCATTAACGGCAGTGTCATCGACCTCTGGCTGATCCTGATATTCGGCATTATCGGCTACGTGTTTGACAAGGTGGACATCCCTGTTGCGCCACTGGTGCTGTCGCTGGTGTTGGGGGGCATCATGGAGCAGTCATTCCGTCAGGCGATGACCATTTCCGGCGGCGATCTGAAAATTTTCTATGGCAGTGCAATCACGGTCATCCTGCTGGTGATGTCGCTGATTTCCGTGCTGCTGCCATTCATCATTCCCAAACTGCGGGCATTGGGCAGCAAGGGCGATGAGAGCTGATCGTCGACTGAACCGTTTAACATCTGTGGAGACCAGGCATTGAACAAGGTAACTGTAGTACCCGGCGACGGCATCGGCCCGGAAGTGGTGGGTTCTGCCTGCGCGATCATCAAGGCGTCCGGCGCCAAAGTGGAGTTCGAGGAGGTGCTGGTCGGTCTGCGCGCCGAGAAGGAGTTCGGCACGGCATTGCCGGTCAATGTGCTGGAATCGATCGAGCGCAACAGGCTGGCGCTGAAAGGTCCGACGCAGACGCCGTTCGGCGGCAATTACCGCATCAACATCGAGCGCGTCAAAAACGGCAAGGAGTCGCGCAGCGATTATCCGAGCATCGCCATTGCGCTGCGCAAGGAGCTGCAGCTCTACGTCAACGTGCGCCCGATCAAGAATTATCCCGGCGTGGCGTCACGCTTCAAGGACGTCAATCTGGTGATCTTCCGCGAGAACAGCGAAGACCTCTACGTCGGCAACGAACGCATGATCGATGACAACACCGCCGAGGCGATCAAGATCATCACCCGCGGCGCCACCGAGCGCACCGCGCGTTACGGTTTCGAATACCTGAAAAAAACCGGACGCAAAAAAATGACCATCGGCCACAAGGCCAATGTCATGAAGCTGACCGACGGCCTGTTCCTGAAGGCCGGGCAGGATGTGGCCAAAGAATTTCCGGGTCTGGCCTGTGACTCGCGGGTCATTGATGCGCTGTGCATGGAACTGGTGATCAAGCCGGAGTCGTTCGACGGACTGCTGCTGGCCAACCTGTTTGGCGACATCGTGTCCGACCTCGCGGCGGGACTGGTCGGCGGACTGGGTGTTGCGCCCGGTGCAAACATCGGCACGGACTGTGCGATGTTTGAAGCGGTGCACGGTTCGGCGCCGGACATTGCCGGCAAGGACATTGCCAATCCGATGGCGATTATTCTTTCCGGCGTACTGATGCTGCACCACATCGGTGAAATCGCTGCTGCGGATCGCATCGAGGCGGCTTTGACCAAGGTGCTCGAAGAAAAGAAACATGTCACCCGCGATCTCGGCGGCGATGCCGGCACCAGGCGTTTTACCGAGGCCATTATTGCCAAGCTCTAGAGTATTCATAAGTAATTGATTTTATTGATAATTTATACTCGGCGCCCTTGGTGCGCCGACGTGTTTTCAGAGGATGGCAGCGATGGGTAAACGTATCGTAGTGGTGGGCGCCGGCGCGATTGGCGGCATAGCGGGTGGTCAGATGACCCGCGCAGGTCATGACGTCACCTTGATTGATCCGTGGCCCGAGCATGTCGAAACCATGCGTACGCAGGGCCTGCACCTGTCGGGCATGACGCTGGCGGAAGAGCACACCATCAAGGTCAACGCGATCCATCTCACCGAAGTGCAGCGCTTCTGCAAGGAGCGTGCGGTCGACATCGCTTTCATCTGCGTAAAATCGTACGACACCGAATGGGCGACGCATCTGATCAAGCCTTATCTGGCGCCCGACGGTTACTGCGTGTCTTTGCAGAACTGTATCAATGAAGAACGCATCGCCGCCATCGTTGGCTGGGGCAAAACGCTGGGCAGCATCGCCAGCCTGATTGCGGCCGAACTTTATGCGCCGGGACGCATCAAGCGCATGGTGCCGCTGGGCGGTGACAAACACACGGTGTTCCGCGTCGGCGAACCGCATGGCCGCATCACGCCGCGTGCAGAGGAGGTCGCCGCACTGCTGCGTTCGGCGGATAGCGCCAAGGTCACCACCAATCTGTGGGGTGAGCGCTGGTCCAAGCTGACGGTCAATGCGATGCGCAACGGCTTGTGCGCGGCAACGGGCATGTCCGG
>JAKFUJ010000421.1 GCA_021732805.1 Betaproteobacteria bacterium
ATTCTGGTGACGGCGTTTGCCGGACGTTTTTCGTTCCAGGTATTGCGCGAAACCTGCCAGACGACGGCCAAATCACGGCGATGATGATGTTCATCCTGATCTGCGCCCAGGTGTTTGCGCTGGCCTTTCGCGGCCTGCATGGCGAGGACCTGATCAACGACCTGTTCGAATTCCTGCCGGGCGGCGTCAATGCCGACATCTGGTTCCTGATCCTGCTGATTTTTTTCCTCGGCTTTTTCATCGAATGGATCGAGATCAGTTACATCGCCGTGCCGCTGTTTCTGCCGATATTCGCACAGCAGGGCGTGGATCTGGTGTGGCTGGGCATGCTGATCTGCGTCACGCTGCAGACCTCGTTCCTGACGCCGCCCTTCGGCTGGGCGCTGTTTTTCCTGCGCGGCGTGGCGCCGCCGGAAGTCACGACCCGCCACATGTACATGGGTGTCATTCCGTTTGTCGGCATGCAGATGCTGGCGGTGCTGCTGGTGTTCCTTTTCCCGCAACTGGCGCTGTGGCTGCCGAAGGCCATTGGCTGGTAGCAGCGTCGCGTTCAGGCGTTAGAATCGACGCATGATCAACTCGATACGCAGTACTCGCGGCATGGCGGTGGCGCCGCATGCGGCGGCTTCGCAATCGGCGCTGGCCGTGTTGCGCGAGGGCGGCAATGCCATCGAAGCGATGATTGCCGCCGCGGCGACCATTGCCGTGGTGTATCCGCACATGAATTCGATCGGCGGCGACAGTTTCTGGCTGCTGCATGTGCCGGGCGAGGCGCCGGGTGCGATTGATGCCTGCGGTGCGGCGGCGCACAGCGCCACGCGCGACTGGTATGCTGAACGCGGCCATAGGCTGTCCATACCGCAGCGCGGGGGCGTCGCCGCGAACACCGTTGCCGGTACGATTTCGGGTTGGGGTGCGGCGCACGAACTGTCGCGCAAGGCGCTGGGCGGGCGTTTGCCGCTGACGCGTTTGCTGGCGGATGCCATTATCTATGCCCGTGAAGGAACACCGGTCACAGCCAGCCAATCCATGCTGACCGCGGCGAAGTTGAGTGAACTTCATGCCCAGCCGGGATTCGCCGAAACCTTTCTGGATGCCGGTGGCGCGCCGCCTGCCGGCAGTCGTTTTTTCCAGACGCGTTTGGCCGATACGCTGGAGCGCATAGCTGCCGCGGGCACCAGCGATTTTTACCGGGGTGAACTGGCGCAGTCGCTGGCTGCCGACCTGGCAAGTGTCGGCAGTCCCTTGACTGCGGGCGATCTGGCAGCGCATCGTGCGCAACTGGTGGACCCGCTGCAACTGGCGCACAGCGCCGGAACGCTGCACAACATGACGCCGCCAACGCAGGGTGTGGTGTCGTTGCTGATCCTCGGCATTCTGGATGCATTGAATATCCAGGAAGTACCGCAGGGCAGCGCCGACTATGTGCATCTGTGTGTGGAGGCGACCAAACAGGCTTTTCTGGTGCGTGATGCGCAGGTGACGGATCCGCGCTACATGAAGGCGCCGGCGCAAAGTTTGCTCGATCCCGAACACGTGCGCAGCCTTGCGCAGCGCATCGACAGCCGGCGGGCGGCGCCATGGGGTGCGCGAACGCAGGCGGGCGACACGGTGTGGATGGGTGTCATTGACGACGCCGGCCGCGCGGTGTCGTTCATCCAGAGCATTTATCACGAGTTCGGCTCCGGTATCGTGCTGCCGGGCAGCGGCGTCAACTGGCAGAACCGTGGTTGCAGTTTTTCGCTGAATGCTTCTGCACTCAACACTCTGGCGCCGGGGCGCAAACCGTTTCACACCTTGAATCCGGCGCTGGCCCGCTTGTCCGACGGACGCACCGTGGTCTACGGCACCATGGGTGGCGACGGCCAACCACAGACGCAGTGCGCGATATTCACACGGGCGATCGATTACGGCATGTCGCCGCAAGCGGCAATCAGCGCGCCGCGCTGGCTGCTGGGGCGCACCTGGGGGCAGACCAGCGAAACCCTGAAACTGGAGTCACGCTTTGATGCGGGCGTTGTACGTGAATTGAGTCAGCGCGGCCATGATGTCGAAATCATCGGCGCGTACGATGAAACCGTCGGTCATGCCGGGATGATCATCCGGCATGCCGACGGCACCCTTGAAGGCGGGTCTGATCCGCGCAGCGACGGCGCGGTGGCGGCTTACTGATTGAATTAGATAAGCGAACTCGATCAGCGCAAGTAAATCGCGTCTGCAACCGCTTTGCCGAGGTCAGCGGTGTTTGCCTTGCCGCCGAGATCCGGTGTTTTCGGACCTTCAAGCAGCGCGGTTTCAATGGCTTTGACCACGGCGGCGCCGGCTTCAGGGCAACCGAGGTGGTCGAGCATCATCGCGCCGGCCCAGATCTGGCCGACCGGGTTGGCAATTTTTTTGCCGTAGATGTCGGGCGCCGAGCCGTGCACCGGTTCGAACAGCGACGGGAACAGGCGCTCCGGATTCATGTTCGCCGACGGCGCAATGCCGATGGTGCCGGTGGCTGCCGGACCGAGGTCCGACAAAATGTCGCCGAACAGGTTGGAGGCAACGACCACATCAAACCAGTCCGGGTGCATGACGAAATGCGCGGTCAGGATGTCGATGTGGTACTGGTCGGTCTTCACGCCGGGATATTTCGCCGCCATTTCCTTGACGCGTTCATCCCAGTACGGCATCGAAATTGAAATGCCGTTGGATTTGGTGGCTGAGGTCAGGTGTTTTTTCGGGCGCTTCTGCGCCAGCTCATAGGCGAATTTCAGGATGCGGTCGACGCCCAGGCGCGAGAAGATCGCTTGCTGCGTGACAAACTCGCGGTCGGTGCCGCCATACATGCGCCCGCCCACCGAAGAGTATTCGCCTTCACTGTTTTCGCGCACCACCCAGAAATCGATGTCGCCGGGTTTGCGGTCGGCAAGCGGGCATTTCATGCCGGGCATCAGCCGCACCGGGCGCAGGTTGACGTACTGGTCATAACCGCGGCGGAACGGGATCAGCAGTCCCCACAACGAGATGTGATCAGGCAGCATCGACGGCCAGCCCACTGCACCGAAATACACGGAGTCGTGTTTTTCCAGTTGCTTGAGCCCATCCTCCGGCATCATGCAACCGTGTTTGGCATGGTGGTCGCAGCTCCAGTCGAGTTCGTCGAATTTGAACTCGATGTCGAATTTGCGGCCGACAGCCTCAAGTACGCGCAGTCCTTCGGGCATCACTTCCTTGCCGATGCCGTCACCGGGGATGACGGCGATGCGAAATTTTTTCATCTGTTGAGTTCCTGTGTTTTTAATCTCGAGTGCGCAGTGCGCCAGATTTTTATGGCAAAACCTATGCCAAAACAAAGGGCAGCCGCGTGGCTGCCCTTGCTGTTACACCTTGTTGTTACCGTACCTCAGGCCAATCAGGCTGCTGGCGGCTTGGGGCTGGCCGGCGTTTTTTTGCCGTATTTCTGGTTGAATTTCTCGATGCGACCGGCCGTATCCAGCGTTTTTTGCTTGCCGGTATAGAACGGGTGGCATTCCGAGCAGACTTCAACGCTCAGATCCTTGCCCATGGTCGAGCGCGTCTGCCACTTGTTGCCGCAGCTGCAAGTGACTGAAATTTCAGTGTATTCCGGGTGTGCATCGGCTTTCATCGCGATATCCTGAACTGGGTGCCCGAACGAAGCGGGAAACCCGTAATTATGGAGGATACGGCTTCCCGGGGCAAGAGGCGAAAGCTGTCGCGTCCTTTGCCGGATACCCGTCAGCCAGTGGATGCGCGGGTCACCACCGGCATCAAAAGTTACTGGGTGATCACTGCGGTGATCTGCCCGTTCAGCACCAGCGAGCGGCCATAGCCGGCACCGACCTGACTGAATGCCGAGCTGTTGAACGAGCGATGGCCGTAAGCGTTGTGCAGCACAAAATAGATCTGGCCCGCTTGGGTATCGAGCTTGATTGATCCGCTATCTCCGCCCATGCCGCGCAGCACGTGATTGCCTGCCGGCACCTCGATACGAATGTAGGTGCCTCGATAGGTCGAGCCGATGGGCTGCTCGTCAAGCACCACCGGGGCTATGAATGACGGATCGAGTGCGGGCCGCGCCAGATAAATTACGGCTTTGCCGGGCACCGGTTCGAAACGTTTGGCAGTGGCGTCTTCCGGCGGAGGCGGCAGTTGCGCGCAACCGGCTAACAGGAACAGGGCGATCATCAGAAATCGGGTCATGTCGGGCTCCTTGAAAAGTTACCTGGACGGTCCGGGTGGTACAGGTTGTACAGATTACACCCGGTCTTGATGCTGCGCACGGACGCAGTAATAAAGAGCTAACAGGTTGTTGAAAAAGTGATGCGCGAGCGCGTGGGGAGCGTAGCGACCAAGCGCACACGCGTGCAAACCTTTGATTTTATGAGGGTTGAAAAATCGATCATGCCAAGTTGAAGCGATGTTCTG
>JAKFUJ010000114.1 GCA_021732805.1 Betaproteobacteria bacterium
CCCCGGCAATTCCATCGTCGTCACCAGCAGGCGCACCAGCAGGTACGCCAGCACAAATCCCAGCGCCAGCAGAATCAATGCAAAATTCAATGACAGTTCGACGCGGTGTCCCGGCAGTGCCAGCAGCACGTAGCCGGTGTTCATCCGGGCAAGCAGGGTAATCCCCGTCGCCAGGGCGCCCACCATCAGCAGCCAGATCAGCCAGCGCATCGCAAATCAAGGCGCGGCGCTTACGCCGACCCCTTGGCGCGCGGCGGACGCAGTTTGCGCAACGCTTCCAGCGTTTCCTGCAAATCCGGCAGATCAATCTGCACCTGCGCCGCCTGCAGTTTGCGCAAAGTCGCGACAGTCGTCGTCACGCCGCTGTCGCGGGCATCGAAAAATCGTTCCAATGTGGCCAACGCCACCTGCAGATCAATCTGGTAGCTTTTGGCGTCACGTGACAGCAGCGCAATGCGCGCACCCAGCAGGCGCAGCTTCAGATTTTCACGCAGGAAAAAACCCTGTTCCGGTGCGAGCAATGCCGCCTCCCGCACATTGATGCTCTGCACTCGCACCAGCTGGCGCAATTCCCGCCACGCTTCGCGCGCGATGCGCTCCCATGCCGGAACATCGGCAGCAGGCGCCGCCGGCGCAGCAGCAGTATCGGGTCGCGCGCGCGCATCCATGGCCAGCGGCAAGCGGTCGATATTTTCGATCGCATCATTCAATCGCACGGCAGTTCCGGACACATCGGTCAGCGGCAGCGCTTTAAGCCTCTCGATATCCCGCGTCAATGCCCGGCGCAGGGCGCTGTAACGCGGCTGGTCCATGCGTTGCAGCCGCGTCTCGACGTTTTCCAGCCCGATCAGCGCAGTGCGCACATTGGCGGCGACCTGCAGTTGCTGGCTGGCGAGCAATACCGCCTGTTCGATGTCGGCAAACGCCCATTCATCGCGGTTGCGCGACAGCTCCTGGTACAGCGCTTCCAGCGCAATCTGCTGGCTCTGCGATTCCGCCAGCTTCGCTTCCAGCACGCCGACCTTGATTTCGGCCTCGCGCAGCGCGGCGGCGGTCTGCAACACGCGGGAAGCGGCCTCCTTGTTCTGCGCATCCATGTCAGCCAGCCGCTGCGCCAGTTCGCTGCGCAACAGGGTGTTGGCGCTGCGATCCTGATACCACTGGAATCCGGTGATGCCGGCAGCCGCCAGCGCCACGATCAGCGCCAGCAGCGGCAACGCACTGCCGCTTCGGCTCGCCTGCGCCGCAGGTGCGACTTCAGACGTTTTATTGGCGCTGCCCGGGGTTTGTGAAGGCTCGGCATTCATGATTTGGAGGATAGCATGTGCCTGCAGTAGCTACGCTGAAGGCCATTGCTGCAACAACGCATCGAAAAGACCGTCATCGCCGGGCGCAGTAGTGACGACATGCGTGCAACCGAGTTCCGCAGCCGCAGCGGCGATGCGCGGATGCGGCACCAGCAGCAGCGTTTGCTGCAATCCGGCGCGTCCCGGCTCACCCAGCATGCCGAACAGGTTGCGCAGTCCTTCGCTGCTGGTGACGATGACCGCGTGTATCGCATTGCCCGCCCATGCCTGCAACAGCGGTCCGGCATCGATGCGCGGTCGCTGGCGACGATAACAGGCGACATGTTCGACCTGCGCACCGCGCGCCGCCAGTGAATCACCCAGCAGTTCGCGCCCGCCTTCGCCGCGGAAAATCAGCACACGCTGGCCGCTCACCGCCTGCAGTTGCGGCATCTCCAGCAGACGCTCACTGTCAAAAGCGCGCTCGGGTGCGATGACGTCCTCAATACCATGACGCTTCAATTCAGCAACACCACCCTTGCCGATCGCGGCGGTGCGCAGTTTGGCCGGCCATGACCGCCGCCCCGCGATCCGGCTCATGACGCGGGTTACGGCGTTGGGGCTGATGAAAATGGCAAGGTCGTACGAATCCAGCCGATCAATGGCGTCGAGCAACGGCTGCGGATCGGCGGGATCGAGAATTTCAAGCACAGGGAAAATGATCGGATTGCCGCCGGCCTCACGAATCAGCGTTGCCAGCGTTTGTGCCTGGTGCGCCGGTCGCGTCACCACGATGCCGCGTCCCGCCAGCGGTTTGGCGGTGGTCATGGCGCCGCAGTCATGGTGAAAGAGCTGCCAGTATCTCCGCAGCGCCCTGGCGTTTAAGATCTTCGGCCAGGGCGATGCCCAGCGCCTCGGCGTCCGTGGCCGGTCCCGCCGTTTCGCCGCGCACCACCCTGGAACCATCGGGTGCGCCGACCAATCCGCGCAACCGCAACTGCGTTCCGCTCAATTCGGCAAATCCGGCCAGCGGCACATTGCAGCTACCGGCCAGTGTTCGCGAAAACGCGCGCTCGGCGTATACGCAATGATGGGTTGCCTGATGCACCAGCGGCGCCAGCAGTTCAAACAGTTCTTTCCGGTCACCACGACATTCGATGCCCAACGCGCCCTGTCCGACCGCGGGCAGACTTTCCTCCGGTGTCAGCAGCGCAGTGATGCGCTCGGCGAGGCCGAGTCGTTTCAATCCCGCTGCGGCGAGGATGATCGCATCGTACTGGCCTTCATCCAGTTTGCGCAGCCGGGTTTGCACGTTGCCGCGTAACGGCTCGACCACCAGCCCGGGGAACTGCAAGCGCAACTGGCATTCACGGCGCAGGCTGGAAGTGCCGACCCGCGCACCTGCGGGTAACTCGGTCAAATTGCCAGAACTGTTCGAAACAAACGCATCACGCGGGTCAGCACGTTCCAGTACAGCCGCCAGCGCATAACCATCGGGCAGGTGCATGGGCACATCCTTCATCGAATGCACCGCAATATCCGCGCGGCCATCCGCCAGCGCGTCTTCCAGTTCCTTGATGAACAGACCCTTGCCGCCGATTTTGGCCAGCGAACTGTCGAGGTTGCGATCGCCGGCAGTGGTCATGCCCAGTATCGATACCGACAACGCCGGATATAATCGCTGCAGCTCGGACTGCACATGCTGCGCCTGCCACAACGCCAGCGCAGACTCGCGGGTGGCAATCACCACGGAATCGGAGCGGCGACCAGCAAAGCTCTGTATCATATTGATTTTATTGACTATTTTAAAGCGCTCGGGATGCCTGATTGTAGCATGGGCGGTATTTGCTACAGCACTCGCCACTGCGCCAGCCCACGCTCAATTACAACTGGCGGACGATCTGGCGCAAGTCGCTGCTGAAGCGCGGGCGCGCCGCGTGCCGGTGCTGGTGGCGTTCATGCAAAAATCCTGCCCCTATTGCGCCATCGCGCGCCGCGATTACCTGATCCCGCTGCAATCAGATCCAAAATGGAAAAACCGCGTGCTGATCCGTGAAATCGACATCGACCGCAGCACGCCGATGCGCGATTTCAGCGGTGCGGCGGGCAAGCACCGCACATTCGCACGCAGTCATGGGGTTACCCGCGTGCCGACGCTGATCGTGTTCGATGCCGACGGAAAGCCGGTTGCGCCGCCGATCATCGGTCTGCTCGCCGACGATTTTTACCGGCTGTATATCGAACAGGCGATCGAAGCGGGACAGACCCGCATGCAGGCGCGCGGTCGCTGAAACTGTTCGTCCGTCGAATCTAACAGCGCGTCACCGTGCGAATTCGCGCACGATATGCTGCTGGCGGCGGCTCACCGGTATTCGTTCGTCGAGTCCGGCCAGCACCACCTGCCACGGTCCCTCACCGCCGTCGCCACCCACCCGTTCAAAACCGCGAATCGCTGCGCGCGCCACCAGGCAGTTGCGGTGTACGCGCACAAAACGGTCATTGAATTCCTGCTCGAGCTGAGTCAGCGACTCCTCAATCAAATGCTCCCGCTGCACGGTGCGCACGGTGACGTATTTCAGTTCGGCACGCAGAAACAGCACTTCCTCGATCGGTATCAGGTGCACCCGGCCACGTTCCGCAGCACTGAGGCAGCTACGCGGTGCCTGCTGCATGCCGCGCAGGGCCTCGACATCCAGCGCCGGCTTTTGCGCAATCCGCGACAGCGCCTCCAGCAATCGCGACGCCTTGATCGGTTTCAGCAGGTAATCGACCACATGCAGCTCAAATGCCTGTATGGCATACGCGTCATAGGCCGTGGTAAAGATGATCGCCGGCGGCGGCTGCAGTTGCTGCAGATGCCTGGCCAGTTCAATACCGTCCATGCCCGGCATGCGTACATCGAGCAAGGCCACATCGATATCCCCGTCGCCGGCGATGTGCAGCGCTTCACGGCCGTTGGCCGCTTCACCGGCCACGATCACCGGCAACCCGGCATGGACATCGGCCAGCAGGTCGCGCATGCGACTGCGCGCCGGCGCTTCATCATCGACGATCAGTACGCGGCACGGCTTTATCGTCATCGCGTCGCCTTCATGCTGCCGTCGTTTTTCACATAAGGCATGACCATGCGCACCTC
>JAKFUJ010000363.1 GCA_021732805.1 Betaproteobacteria bacterium
AGGTGGACGCTTGGCAGTTACGTCGCAATACCGAGCAACGCGGTATTGCATGGTCGTTCACTCGGCAGGCCGCGGATGCAAAATTGGCAAAACACTATATATCGTAATTAATGTGTCATTATACTAGTGTAGCGCAGTTGACCCAACCCGTAATACCGTAATACGATATTATGAGAATGCAAGTCTTGCCGGCCCATCCGGCGCCCCGAATTCCGCAGTCACCCAAACAAAAGTGAGGAGCACGTATTCATGAGCACCCCTGTCAAAGTCGGCATCGTCGGTCTCGGCCGCTGGGCCAAGGTCCTGACCCGCGCCGCCAAACAGTCGAGCGCCATCCAGATCGTCGCCGGCTACAGCCGCTCACAGGAAAAGCGCGATGCCTTCGCCCGGGAAATGGGCGTGCCCGCAGTGCCCGACATGCAGACCATGCTGTCGAATCCGGAGATCAAGGGCGTGGTGCTGACAGTTCCCAATGAACAGCATCTGCCAATGGCGGAAATGGTCGCCCGCGCCGGGAAACATGTTTATACCGAGAAGCCGATTTCGCACACACTGGAAGACGGCCTGAAAATCGAAGCATTGCAAAAACAGCACGGGGTCACCGTCACCGTCGGCCACAGCGCACGGCTGATGGCCGGCATCCGCATCATCAAGGAGAAAATCGATGCCGGTGAACTCGGCCGCGTCGCCTTCATGGAAGCGAATTTCTCCAATGAACGCGCGCTGGAACTGACACCGCAGACCTGGCGCTGGTACAAGGATCGCGCCCCTGGCGGTCCGCTGTCGCAATTGGCCATTCACCAATTTGATGTATTGCACATGCTCGGCGGCGAACCGCAGGAAGTGTCGTCGATGGCCTCCAAGCTGTCGCCGGTCGGCGCCGAAGTCGATGACCAGTCGATGTCGCTGGTGCGCTTCAAGGACGGCAAGCTCGGATACGTCGGCTCGTGCTGGACCTCGCCCGGCATATTCGCGGTGCGTGTATTCGGTTCCAAAGGCCTGATGCACTACGAAATCGATTTCGGCACCTGGGATACACCACACCTGCTCCACAAAAATTCGGTGCTCTACATCCAGCGCGGCAAGGACGGCTGGGGCAAGCGCGAAGACATCAAGCTGCCGGAGAGCGACATGTTCCGCGCCGAACTCGAAGCGTTTGCCGGCAGTTGCGTGTCGGGCAAGGCCAATGAATTGACCGCGCACAACGGCAACGTTGCAGTGGCCATGACCAATGCCGCGCTGAAATCCATCGACCGCAAGGGCGCCTGCGTCAGCATTGAGGAAGTGATGAATGACGCGCGCGCCAAAAACGAAGCCCGGCGCGCCGCATAGACACACCGGAGCAATGCCATGTCGAAACCTGCCACCCGCTATTTCATCGACCTCACGCAACCCGAAATCGCCACGCAGCTAAAAAAAAATCCGCTGGTCATCCTGCCCGCAGGCAGCGTCGAACAACACGGGCCGCATCTGCCCACCGGCACCGACATCCATGCCGCCAATGTCATCAGCCATGCCGTGGCCGAACGCATGGACGGCCTGGTGCTGCCGGGCGGACCGCTGGGTGTGACGCCCATGCACATGCCCTTTGAAGGCACCATCACGCTGACGCCGGACACCTATCAACGCGTGGTCACCGAAACCTGCGCCTCGACCGCGCAGCACGGCGCGAAACGGCTGCTGATCCTCAACTGGCATGAAGGCAACATTCCGTCGCTGGCGATTGCCTCCGAAAAGCTGCATCGCGAAGTCGGCATGAGCGTGATCCTGGTCCAGGCCTGCTATGTCGCCGCCGAACTCTACGGTCACGACTGCGGCGGACTGACCCACGGCGGCGAAATCGAAGCCCTTGCAGTACTCGCCTACCAGCCGGAACTGGTGCACCTCGACCGCATTGAATACTCGTCCGATCACTCGCACGGCCGCAAATGGGACCGCCTGCGCCGCACGCACAGCTATCAGCCGGTGCTGCGCGACATCAAGACCATCGCCGCCACCGGTTGGTACGGCGCGCCGGAACACGCCACCGCGGCAAAAGGCTTGAAAATGTTGAATGACATCGCCGATGCCATCGCCAGGGAATGCGGCGAAATCTTCGCGCTGCTCGACGAAGCACAGGGCGGCACAGCCGAAATCAAACATCTGAAGATCGCGGGCTAAATCATGGCCAAGGTATTAACCCAAGCCGAAGCCAAAAGCATGGGCCTGCCCGGCCGCAAGTCGCTGGAAATCGTTTCCGGCGAAAAGGGCTCGCAGGCGGTGACGCTGAGACTGGTGGAGATTCCCCCGACCAAGCCCGGAGACACGCCGCGCGGCAAACATTTTCATCAGGGATTTGAGGAATGCATTTTCGTGATGTCCGGCGAAGGCTGCACCGAAGCCGACAGCGGCATTTATCCACTGAAAGCCGGAGACACCATTCTGATCCCCTCGGGCGAAAAACACGCCACCCGCAACACCGGCTCTGAACCGCTGGTGCTGCTGTGCTTTTTCCCGGTCGCCGATATTGCCCAGCGCACGCAGGAGGCAGCAAATTCAAAAACATAACCACAGAGAAAAACCTGAAACCGTTTAACAGGATGTACAGGATATTCGGGATAAAACCCATGCATCGATACGCTTGATTTCCTGAGGGCTAACCGGACGATTGAGCCCCGATCATTGCCCCTCGTCCTGTTTTTAATCCTGAATATCCTGTACATCCTGTAAATTGATTTTGCATTTCTCCGCCCCTTTGTGGCTAAAAAAGGTTTGAAGTCATGTCCATAGATGTCATCTGCCTCCGTCCCGAAACCGATTTCACCCGCGTCGGTGTTACACCACCGAAAAACATCAACATCGCCTACAGAAAACCCGACGATGCCGATCTGCCGGCAATGATGAAGCAGGCGCGCGCGGTGGTGATGCCCGCGGTTGGCTCCAAGCTGCCTGCTGCGCTGTTCGAAGGCACGACGCTGAAGGTGGTGCAGATCACCGGCGCCGGCGTCGACCGTCTCGATAAAGCGGCGCTGAAAAAAATGGGCATTCCTGTCGCCAATGTTCCCGGTGGCAGCAATACCGCGCTGGCCGAATACACCACTGCTTGTGCGTCCGTATTGCTGCGGCGTTTTGTCTGGGCGGATGCCGAAATCAAGAAAGGCAATTACGTCGCCTTCCGCAGCCGGATGATGGCCGACAATCTCGCCGGCATCGATGGCGCGACGGTCGGCGTGGTCGGCATGGGCGTCATCGGCATCGCGGTCGCTGAGGCTTTTCACCGCAGCGGCTGTCAGATTGTTTACTTCGATCCGGCGCTGCGCGACAAGTCGAAAGCCGATGCGATGAACGCACGCTCGCTGTCGCTGGACGAACTGCTGAAGACTTCAGAAGTGGTCACGCTCCACGTGCCGCTGTTGCCGGCTACTACCAACCTGATCGGCACAAAACAACTGGCATTGATGAAACCGGAAGCTGTGCTGATCAACGGCGCTCGCGGCGGCGTGGTCGATGAAGCTGCGCTGGCACAGGCACTGAAGGACAATCGCATCGCCGGCGCCGCGGTTGACGTCTACAGTATCGAGCCCGCGCCTGCGGACAACCCGCTGCTGCAACTGCAAGGAGAAGCTGCTTCACGCTTGTTATTGACACCACACGTGGCCGGGGTCACCCGCCAGTCCGCGGCCTTCCTGTTCAAAGTCTCCTGGGAAAACGTCCAGAATGTGCTGAGCGGCGGCGCCGTTGCGAACCGGGTGTACTAGCGTCGCTTCCCATCAAGACTTTAAACTCCAACCTCGTCATTCCGGCGCGCCCCGAAGGAAGTCCCCTTGGGGGGCAAGCCGGAATCCAGCAGCCTGCGCACGCAAAAAACACTGGATGCCGGCTTATGCCGGCATGACGGTCTTTGAATATCACCGGTACCGGATGACAGGAGGAGTCATACCTTGAAAAAATCTGTTACCCTCGGCATCGCCGTCATCGGCGCCGGCCGCATCGGCACGTTGCGCGCGCGTCTCGCCGCCAAACACCCATCTGTCGGTTTCCTTGCCATCGCCGATCTGGATCCGGCACGTGCCGCGGCACTGGCCAAAACCACCGGCGCCGATGTCCACTCGGCGAACAATTTTGAAATGATCGAACACCCTGACGTCACTGCGGTGTTCGTGTCCACGCCCGAGGGCGAACATGCAGCGCCGATCAAACGCGCGCTTGAACTCGGCAAGCCGGTGCTGGTGGAAAAACCGATCGCGCTGTCTTTGACCGATGCCGAGGACATCCTCGCCACGCTGAAGACCACGAAGGGTGAACTGCGCATCGGCTACAGCCGGCGTTACAAGGAATGTTACCTGCGCGCCAAGGAGCAGATGATCCAGGGGCGATTGGGCCGCGTCACCGGCGGCCTCGCCCGCGTCTACAACTCGCGCGCTCAGGCCTTCTCCA
>JAKFUJ010000123.1 GCA_021732805.1 Betaproteobacteria bacterium
GTATTACAAATGAGATACAACCATGCTAGGGCAAGCGCCGGGCGAAGGTCAAGCATGCTGGCGCCCGGCATGCTTTCAAGGGACGTCATCCGGGTGCCTTGGAATAAATAATTATGTAAATATATGATTTTATTGATATTTTTAATTTTCGCTAGATCACATCTTTTGCCCGCAAGTCGGCAATCGTCTCCGCCTTCACGCCGGCGCGCTTCAGCACCGCCACCGTGTCCTCACCCAGCCGCGGCGCAGTACTGCGGATGCCGCCCGGTGTTGCCGACAACTTGGGCACGATGCCCCAAAGAGTAATGAAGAGTAATGGGGTCTTGCAATCACACCCGGTTAAGCTTGCGCACGATCTTATTCTTCCACAAACACACTGGACGAGACGCCAAAGCGTTTTGCCAGCCGGGCGATCTGGCGCACATTCAGTCTGCGCTTGCCGGAGATGATTTCGGACACCACGCCCTGACTGCCGATTTCAGGCAGATCGGACTGCCCCAGGTCGTGTTGCTCCATCAAAAACCGCAGCATCGCGCGCGGTGACGGACTGGGCGTCTGGTAATGCAGCTGGTCATAAGCCTCGACAAATACGCCCAGCGCTTCCGCCAGATCGGCCAGCGGGTGTGTCTCGTCTTCGCCGATCTCGTCGATGATCGTGTCCAGGGTCGCGACAGCCCGGTCATATTCCGCCTTGGAACGGATGACGCCCAGGGGAATCCGGCGGCGCAGAGTCCGATACTCATTTCCGGCTTTTACCAACTGTTTGGCCAGCATCATTTTTCCTTCCATTTGTCCTTGTCATATTCCGCGTGCGTCAGAACATGCCGGATATAAACCCGACGGCGGTTATAGTGAATCGCGGCGATCAACCGGTATTTATTGCCGCCGATATCAAAAACCGTAAGTCCTTCCACCTGATCGGCGCTGCCGAAAACCGAGCGCAGCGCCGGAAAAGATGAAAAATCCGTTTGACTGACTATCCTGTACCACTTGAGCAGCGGGTCGCGAGATGCCGGGTAGCGGACGGCAAATCCGACCAGCCGCTTTTTCGTGATGACATGCACCGCCGGATTGTATCTCATTTTGAGATGCCCGCAAATACAGGGGTTTGTTGGCGGCCTTGCGGCATGCCCGACCCGCGCAGGGCTTACCAACCGCAGAACAGCGCGCCGCATGCAGCGCTCCACTCGGCATACGTAGCCCATGGGCTACAATAGCAATATGCCCGGGTCCACCACAAAGAAGCGAACGAAGACCAAGACCACTCCTTACGATGTTGCGGAACAGTTGCGTACTCCGGAAGAGATGGCCGCATACCTCGACGCCTGGCTCGAAGAGGCGCCTGACGATGCAGCCGGGATCGCCAGGGCACTCGGGGACATCGCCCGCGCGAAAGGAATGACGCAAGTCGCCAAAGATAGCGGACTCAGCCGCGAGAGCCTGTATCGGGCACTCAGCGCAGACGGCAATCCGAGCTTCGCTACCGTGCTCAAGGTTGCTCGCGCGCTCGGATTAAAGCTGCACGCCGAGGCGGCATAAGCTCGTTGAGCGAGTACGCCTGACCCGCCCTGCAGAAACTCATTGCACTCTTGACGGGCCTGTTGTCGTTATGCAATACATCATCCTGTTCGGCTGCAAGCATGTCCACCATACGAAAGGTCCTGTGCCATGAGCAAAAATCCGACTGGCAATCTGTGGCGTGCAACGCCGATGATCCCGAGCTGGCGACCGACGCTGGTGGCGCGCCATTACGCCGCGACCACCGGCCACTATCTGGCCACGGCAGCGGCGGTGCGCATACTCGAACGCGGCGGCAATGCGGTCGATGCCGGCGTCACCGCGTCAATGGCGCTTGCCGTGCTGCAACCGGATATCGTCAGTTTTGCCGGTGTCGCGCCGACGCTGATTTATCTCGCGAAAGAGCGGCGCGTGGTCAGCCTCGCCGGACTCGGCTACTGGCCCGCCGCGACCGATATCAACACACTGACCGCGGCCGGCGGCAACAGTGTGCCGCGCGGTGTGCTGCGTACGGTGATGCCCGCGGCGCCGGCGACGCATATCGAAGCGTTGCGGCGCTACGGCACAATCACCTTCAAGGAAGCCGCCGCTGCCGCGTTCGAATGTGCGCAGGAAGGCTTCGGCATTTATCCCGCGATCAGAAACAACATCCACAAGCACGTGGACAAGTACCAGATGTTTCCGGAGAACGCGAAAATTTTCTGTCCCGGCGGCCGCGTACCCGAACTGGGGGATCCCTTCCGGCAGACAGATCTTGCGCGCACCATCGGCGGCATGATCGAGGCGGAGGAGCGTGCCGGCGGCGACCGCGCGTCGCGGCTGCGCGCGGTGCATGATCATTTTTACCGTGGACCGATCGCGGGAAAAATCGCCGCCTACCACGCCGCCAATGGCGGTTTTGTCACGCGCGAAGACCTGGCCGGCTTTGAAGTCCCCGTCGAGAACAGCATCCATGTCGGCTATCACGGCTACGAGGTGCATGCCTGCGATGTCTGGTGTCAGGGCATCGTACTGCTGCAGGCGCTGAAAATACTCGAGAACATTGACGTCGCTGCTCTGGGGCACAACTCTGCGGCCTACGTGCACACGCTGTCGAGCGCGCTCGATCTCGCGTTCGCCGACCGCGAGGCCTACGTCGGCGACCCGAAGTTCGTCAACGTGCCGACTGCGGGACTGCTCTCGGCGGAATATGCACAGCAGCAGCGTGCGCGCATCGATGCGCGGCGCGCGTTCCGCGAAATGCCCGAAGCCGGCACGCCGCCCGGCGTCGCGCCGAAAAAAGCGCAGCGCGGTCCGCTGGCGGTCGCCGTACCGGAAAGCCTCGACACGATTTATTGCGGCGTGGTCGATGCCGAAGGCAATGCCTATTCAGCGACGCTGTCGGACAACTCGCGCGACACGCCGGTCATTCCCGGCACCGGGCTGACCATTTCGAGCCGCGGCACCCAGTCGCGTCTGACCAAAGGCCACCCCAGCGATGTGCGCCCCGGCAAACGGCCGCGGCTGACGCCGTCGCCGGGCATGGCCTTTCACGAGGGGAATCTGTATCTGACCTTCGGCACGCCCGGCGGCGACGTGCAGTGCCAGGCGATGCTGCAGGTGCTGATGAACGTCGCGCATTTCGGCATGACCATGCAGCAGGCGGTCGAGGCGCCGCGTTTTGCAAGTTTCAATTTTCCCAATTCGTTCGCGCCGCACGAATATCTGCCGGGCCGGCTGTGCATGGAAAGCCGCGCGCCCGATGCCACGGCGCAATCGCTGCGCGATCTGGGACGCGACATCGAGATGTGGCCGGAGATGACAGCGCGCGCCGGCGCGGTGTGCGCGATACTCAACGATAAAAAAACCGGCTGGCTGCACGCGGCCGCCGATCCGCGGCGCGAGAACTACGCTGCCGGCTGGTGATGAATGGCTTTGGGATATTGCTCAGTCCCCGCAAGATGACAGCGATGACCAACCTTAAGCTATTGTTTTTAAAAGTAATTTTAATCGGATCTCTGGCGCTGGCCGGTACCGCAATCGCCGCCGACTGGCGCCCGGAACGCACGGTGGAATTCATCGCCGCCGCCGCCGCGGGCGGCTCGCAGGACACGGTGTCCCGCGTGTTGCAGCAAACCGCGCTGGCGCACAAGCTCATCGACGCGCCGACCATCGTCGTCAACAAACCCGGTGCGGGCGGAGCACTCGCGCTGAACTACATCACGCAGTATCCCGGCGACGCACGCTACATCATGCTGCTGACGCCGACGATGCTGGCAAGCCATATCACCGGCAGGAGCGCGATATCCCATGCAGACGTCACGCCGCTGGCGTTGCTGTTCGCCGAGCAGTTCGGTTTTGTCATCAAAGGCGATTCACCGGTCAGGGACGGCCGCGATCTCGTCGCGCGGCTGCGCAAGGAACCCTCGTCACTCAGCATCGCGATCGGCACCGCGTTCGGCAACGCCAACCACGTCGCGCTGATCCAGGTGCTGAAGGCCGCGGGCATGACCGGCGAGGATGTGCGCAAACTGAAACTGGTTGCGTTCAAGGCCGGCAGCGAAGCGATGACCGCGTTGATGGGCGGTCATATCGACGCGCTGGTGCTCACGCCCACCGGCATCGCGCCCCATATTCAATCCGGTCGGTTGCGGATGGTGGCGATCGCGTCGGAGCGGCGACTGCCCGGTGAACTCGCCGGCGTCCCGACGTGGAAGGAGCAGGGCATCAACGTCGTCGGCGAAAGCGGCCGCGTCATGGTCGCCCCGAAAGCAATCACTCCGCCGCAGATCGCGTACTGGGAACAGTTTTTCGAGCGCATCGTCGCCACCGAGGAATGGCGCAGGGAAATCGACAGAAATTTCTGGACGTCCGACTTCCGCAAACACGTGGAAGCACGCAAGTATCTCGATGCCCG
>JAKFUJ010000012.1 GCA_021732805.1 Betaproteobacteria bacterium
AGCCGCAGCCTGTGGCAATCGTGGCTGGATGTTGAAGCCGCGCTCGCCGAAGTGCAGGCCGGGCTCGGCATCATCCCGCAGCAAGCGGCAGCGGAAATCCGGCGCAAGGCCAATTTCGAAGCCCTGGACGAAAACGCGCTCATCGAAGACATGGCGCGCACGCGCGCGCCGATCCTCTCGCTGGCGCGCGCGCTTGGTGATGCCTGTGACGGTGATGCCGGGGGCTATGTACACTGGGGCGCCACCACCCAGAACGTACTGCAGACCGGACGCACGCTGCTGATGCGGCGTGCGCATGACGCATTCATGGTGCGCCTCGGCGACCTGCTCGAAAAAATGGCCGGACTCGCCGACAGCAGCGCGGACATGCTCGCCGTTGGCCGCACCAACCACCGGCACGCACTGCCGATCACTTTCGGCCTGAAGATCGCTGCATGGATCGAAGAACTGCTGCGCCACCGTGACCGTCTCACCGGCGCCGAACCGCGGGTATTCCTGTCACTGTGGGGCGGCGCCATCGGCGCCATGCATGCCTTCGGCGAACACGGCCCTGAAATCAACCGCCGGCTGTCACAAAAGCTGGGGCTGTATCCGATGACCGTACCGACACGCGCCGGCACCGACCATGTTGCCGAGTACGTGCTGCTGCTGGCGCTGTTCAGCGCGACCTGCTCGAAGATCGCCCGCGAGTTTTATGCATTGATGGCCGACGAAATCGGCGAGGTGTACGAAGATCTCGGCGACGAAGTCATCGGCTCCAGCACCATGCCGCACAAGGTCAATTCCAAAATCACGGTGCAGGTGATCACGCTCGCCGCGCAGTTGCGCAGCCAGGTCCCGCTGGCGCTGGAAGCGATGCAGCCCACCCACGAAGGCGACGTCGCCAACAACCAGATGCTTTACGGATTGATGGACAGCATCGGCCCGATGGCCTGCGAACTGATCATTGAAATGAACGCGATGCTGGACTGCATCCGCCTTGTTCCGGAACGCATGCGGCGCAATCTGGAAATTTCCGGGCAATCCATCGTCGCTGAAAACGCGATGATGGTCCTCGCGCCTGCGCTGGGCCGCACCCGCGCCCATGACGTGCTGCACCATGCAGTGACCGACGCAGCGAGCAACGGCGTCACGCTCGCCGAACAACTGCTGAGCGACGGCGACGTGCGCGACGCCGTCAGTGAACAGGAATTACGTGCCGCACTGGATCCCGCCAACTACACCGGACGCAGCGCGCTGATGGCCAGAGAAATGGCGGTAGCCGCACGGGTCGCAGCGGCCGAACTGCGGCAACGCTGACCACCGGACAGCGCTGCATAGGTCAATCCGACAATGATCCGAATGAAAGGGGCCATCATGCAACACCGTACAATCTCCACCGCGAAATCATTGCTGTTCTTCATTGCAATGCTCTGCGCAGCAATGACCCAGGCCGCCACTCCGGCCATCAAAACGCCCGGCGTTGATACGCCGAAACGGGTGCTGTTCGTCGGCAACAGTTATTTCTACTACAGCGGGAGCGTGCATTTCTACACCCGGCGTATCGCATTGGCCGCCGATCCCGTCTGGGCCAAGCCATTCCAATACAAAGCGGCCACCATCGCCGGCTCACCTCTCGCCCACCACAGCATCGAACCGCTGACCGAACCGGGCAAGCTGGGTGTCAAGGAACCCTGGGAATTGGTGATCCTGCAAGGCGAAAGTACTGATGCACTGTCTGACGAGAAACGTGCGGATTTCCGCCGGACGGTGATCGAGTTCAATGAAGTAATCAGGAAACGTGGCGGCTCGACCGCGCTGTACATGCCCCAGGCACATGTCAAACCGAGCAAACGGTCGGGTCCCGAGATGATGCGCAAGACCGAGGAGATGTATGTCAGCGCAGGCAACGAGATCGGCGCACTGGTGATCCCGGCGGGTCTGGCTTTCGAGGAAGCCTACCGCCGTCGCCCCGGGATCAAGTTGCACCAGGACTACGACGGCAGCCATCCCACGGAGCTCGGTGTCTACCTCGCGGCCTGCACGGTCTACGCCAGCCTTTACGGGAAGTCGCCGGTGGGCAATACCTACGACTATTACGGCAGAGTGAGCAAGGAAGACGCCGCCTTCCTGCAGCAAGTGGCCGACGATACGGTAAGGAAATTTTTGGGCCGGTGAATTTTCCCGCGGCAATCAGGGGCACGGCGGTACTGTCGGCTGATTTACAAAAATATCAATAAAATCAATTACTTATAAAATAATCTACGCCTTGACCAGTTTCTGCACATTCCAGTTCAGCGAATCCGCGACATAGATATTGTCCTGCGCATCCAGCGTCAGGTAATGCGCTTCGCCGTAACGGTTCGGACCCTTGCCCTGCCCGCCCGTGGCCGCAAGCAGATTCAGATCCATGTCGAGTTTCATGATGCGTCCCGCATGGCCATGCGCCATCATGATGTGTTTCTGGTCGCTCATCATGCACAGGCCACAGGGCATGCCGGGATGGGATTTCTCACGCAGGAATTTGCCTTCGGCATCGAACACCTGCAGGCGCTGGTTGCTGCGGTCGGCGATATACACCAGCCCCTTGCTGTCGGTGATCACCGCATGCGGCTGGTTGAACTGCCCCGGCTCCTTGCCTTCGCCGCCCCAGGTGTTGAGGAAATTGCCGTCTGCATCAAAACGGATCACCCGCGATTCACCCTTGCCGTGGCCCTGGGTCACATAGACATCACCCTTCAGACCGAAGGCAATGTCGTTGGGTTCGTTGAAACAACGCAGATGCCCGGCCTGGTGCCAGTCGGTGGCACGACCCTTCACGCCCAGTACCATCAGGATTTTGCCCTCGGCGGTCATCTTGACGACGATATGCGCGACGGTATCCGTCACCCAGATGTTGCCCTGCGCATCCAGCCGCAGGCCATGCGGATTGTCGAATACGCCACGGCCCAGCGAGCGCAGGTACATGCCCTGCGGGTTGAATTCCATCAACGCATGTTCGCTGCGGGTGAAGATCAGGATATTGCCATTGGCGCGCACCGCCACAGCGGAACACGGCCCGAAGTTCATGCCCTCCGGCAGCTGGAAAATGTCAGGGACGACGCGGTAATTCAGTTCGGGAACGTTCTGCTGGACAGCGATGGTGGCAGCCTGCGCCATGAGCCTCTCCTGTTTATGTGCGGACATGATCGCCGCGTCTGTGGCGGCTTGCTGTTGAACGGGAAAACGGTGTCCGCAAGAATACAGCGTAACCTGGCCAGGCGCATGTCCCGATACGACAGTCCGGACAACTCTGCATGTGGGCTGCGAAGACCGGAAAAGCAGCGTTTCTGCAAGAACGTTTCGGGATCGATACCCGCCTGTTTCAGAATCGCGCGCAACGTCCCTTCAGGCATGTCGCCAGGATGATTGGGTATGGTGGTGTAACGGTTCAAAGCGGGGTTGAACCAGATTTCATGGGAACCCGCGGCCTGTCGATGAAAGACCAGGCCGAGTTGCTTCAACCGCCTGATGATGTCGCGATAACGAAAGCCGGCCAGCGCCCCCATCAGGTCGCGATGATCAACTGGTAATCGAGAACCTCGTTTGCCGGCGGCAACGGCGGCAAATCGCCGCCCGTCCGCGCCTCGATCAGCTTTTTCGCCACGTCACGCGCGATCTCGACCGTCTCCTGAATCGTGCGACCCTGTGCCACCAGGCCCTGCACGTCATCACTGGTCGCCAAGTACATCCCTTCCGGCAATTTCTCGATGTGCAACTGAATCACGTGTTCCATGGAGGCACTCCTGTATAGCCGGTCAACGCAATCGAACAAAGATACCATATTGGACGGATTTCCATAGTGAACCGAAGGTAATACCCGCGCCATTTCCATATGCAATCATCTTTCGTATTCAGCGCTACAATTCAACCATCGATTTCACTCCACCCAACGGAAGAAAACACCATGCGTAAATTGTCTTTAAACCGCTGCCCGGGTTTCGGCATCGCGGCAATTGTGGCCTTTGGTCTGATCACGACACCAGCCGCGGCACAGACCATGAAACCCGGCCTGTGGGAAATCACCAACAAAATGGGCGGCAGCGGTGACTCCGGCGCCAAAATGGCCGCGGCGATGGAACAAATGCAGAAACAGATGGCATCAATGTCGCCGGAACAGCGCAAGCAGATGGAAAAAATGATGGCGCAGCAAGGCGTCAACATGAGCCCCGGCGCGGCCGGCGGCGGCATATCGACAAAAGTCTGCATCACCAAGGAAATGGCCGCTCGCAACGAAACGCCGGCACAAAGCAGCGGTGACTGCAAGCAGGAAACCCTGCAACGCAGCGGCAACACCACCAAATTCAAATTCATCTGCAACAAGCCGCCCTCGACCGGTGAAGGCGAAGTCACCATGACCAGTTCCGAGGCCTACACCATGAAAATGAAAATG
>JAKFUJ010000074.1 GCA_021732805.1 Betaproteobacteria bacterium
CTTTATGCACTGAGCGGTATCGGCGCGATGATAGCCGTAACGCTGCATGCGCCGCTGGCGGTGCTGACGGCGATGCTTGAACTGACCGGCAATCCCAACATCATCTGGCCCGGCATGCTGGCGGTGATCGCCGCCTATGGCATTTCACGCGTGGTCTTCGGTCAGCAGCCGATATTCATCACGCTGATGCGCGCGCGCGGTCTGGATTACAAACACGATCCCGTTCTGCAGTCGCTGCGTCGTGTCGGCGTTGCCGCATTGATGGAGACCAGTGTCGTCGCGCTGCCGCGACAGGCCAACCGTGCCGCCATCGATGTTGCGCTGGCCAACAGTCCGCAGTGGATACTGGTAATCGGCAACGGCGGCCCGATCGCGCTGTTGCCGGCGATGGACCTCGCGCGGCAGATGATGAAAGCACACGACGCCGCTGATATCGATTTGCTGGAAGTGCCGGCAGCACGGCTGCAGGTGGCGCTGGTCGCGCTGCAGGCAATGTTGCAGGAGGCGCTGGATGCGATGGATGCGGGTAACGTCGAGGCGTTGTATGTGTTGCGCCTTGCCGTATACGATGGCGCGTCGGGTTACGGTGTCGTCACCCGCAGCAACATCGACAAGAGTTATCGTTACGGCGCCTGACCAGTTGCGATTGGATGAAAAGTTGATGGATGATGATGAGGCCCGGCCTCGGGTGTCGCGATGACCGTACGCAAGGAACTGGTTTCGCAACTGAATGCGACCCTGACGCTCGGGCTGGATACGAAAGAAGCCGAGCGCGTACTGCGCGAACTGCAGGACGCCATGCTGATGCCGAACGGCCTGTTTTTGAGCGGGGGCCTTGCCGGAAGCGGGGAAGAATCCGGTTTTTGTCCTGAAATCGCCGGTTTTGTGACCCGCGCGAACGGCAGTGACCTGTCTGAACGGGATCGGATGAAAGTCGAGCTGTGGCTGGCGATCACGCCGCAGGTGGTGGAGTTTTCTGTGGGGCCGCTCAGGCCGGTGGGCAGCCTGGGCTGATTCCCCCCCGGCATCCTGGCTGGCGAGGCACACGGTATTTTTGACGCCGTCAAGTCCGGCATCGCCGCGATTCAGCATAAAGCAGCAACGGGGATGCATGGCAGCTCCCGGATTGATAGACTGCCGGGCAGGGGGAGCCATGCGCCGCAGCGATTTTGATATTACCGACAAGATACGCACTACTGATCCTATCGAAGTTTGTGATCAGGCCGTCAGCCTGTTCCGCGTACTGTTTCCGGACGGGAATGCGCGTCCGATGCAGCGCGCGTTCGATGATTTGACGAAGCTGTATCACGGCAAACATCCGGACTACCATCCCTGCGACACCGAATATCACGACATCCAGCACGTGCTGGATGTGACGCTGGCGATGGCCCGGCTGCTGGACGGTTATCAACGCGACCCGAAAGAAGGCGCGCCGCTGTCGCCGGAATTATTCAATGTCGGTATTGTCATCGCATTGTTCCACGATGTCGGTTATCTGCGGCGGCGCAACGACCACAAACACCGTTTCGGCGCTGAATACACGCTGACCCATGTCGGCCGTGGATCGAAGTTCCTGCGCGAATATCTGCCGACGATCGGACTGAAGCGCCACGCCACGGCGGCTTCAGTGCTGGTGCATTTTACCGGTTACGAACGCGATGCCGATACCATCAAGATGGATGATCCGGTGTTGCGCCGCATCGGAGAGATTCTGGGCACCGCCGACATCATTGCGCAGATGTCCGACCGTTGTTATCTCGAAAAATGCCACGACCGGCTTTATCCGGAATTTGTGCTCGGTGGCATCGCCCGCCGCAAAATGGCGGACGGCCAGATCAAGGTGATTTACAAATCAGGCAAGGATCTGCTGAGCAAGACGCCGGCGTTTTATGTCAATGCAATGAAACGCCTCGATGAAAAGCTGCACCAGGCGTACCGCTACGCTGAGTCGCATTTCGGAGGACCGAACCTGTATATCTCCGAAATGGAAAAAAACGCGGTGCACGCCGCTGCTGCTATCAGCGCGTCCGGCCGCAGTCGCCTGCGCCGCGCGCCGCCGAGCACGATCCCGGATACGCTGGTGATTCGCTGAACTGCGCGTCGCGTATTTGGGGTGTTCAGTTGCGCACAAAGCTGAACAACTGCCCGCGGGATGAAGGCATGCCCACCGATCCTGCCATCGGCATGCGTTGCGTGCTGCGTATGTAGCCCTGCGCCGCCATCAGTGCGCTGAACGGACTGACATAACCCCGCCCCGGATCGGCAATCAGCACCTGTGCAGCGGGATTGGCGTGGCGGCTGACGAAGCCGGCGAGCAGCGCGGCGTGGTCGCGTTCATACAGCAGGTCGCTGCCGATGATCAGGTCGAATTGTCCAAGCAGCGGATTCGGCCCCAGCCACGATGCAGTATGAAAAACGATCGCAGCGAGTCCGTTCAGTTCGGTGTTGTGGCGCAGGAATTCTTCCGCCAGCGGATGATAGTCGCAGGCGGTGATGTTTGCGCCGCGCCGCGCCAGCACCAGGCTGGTGAGGCCGATGCCGCAGCCGAGTTCAAGAATGCTTTTGCCTGCAATCGGGAAGCAACTCATCTCCTCGGCGAGCGCGAGGCCGGCGGGCCACACCACACCAAACAGCGGCCATGATGCAGGCGATACCCCGGCGCGTTCAGCGGTACCTTCGGGATCGGAAAACTGCTGCTTGTTGAGCAGGGTGCGGACATGAAAGTCACTGCCGCCGATGCGATGGGTCACGGTTTCGACTTCGTAGCTTGGCAAACCGTGCTCCCTGCGGATGAAGTCAGGGCCGCCGGGATTGGCAGCGGGACAGCGGCGCGGAGCCGCATCGGGTCAGTGTACGCGCTATAGGCGGACTTTGCCGGGCTGTCACTACAAAGGCGGAAGCATTACATTAGCCGGATGTCTGATCATCCGGTTCTGCGTCCATGAAATTCCTGGTTCGCACTGGCACCTTCGTCCTGCAACTGGCAGTATTTTTTGCGTTGCTCGCCCTGCTGTCCTATCTGACGACCTATTTCACCGCCGAGCGTTATACGCCACGCGACAACGCCAGCACGCTGTTTCCGCTGGTCGCCCTGGCGCCCGATACGGTCGCTTCCGCCGCACCAAAATATGAATTGCTGCGCTGGCCACAACTGGCGCGCAAGGACCCGCCGCCGCTGAAGTGGAATCTGCGACTGCCGGTCGCGAAGGGCGAATTTACGACGCATGCGAGCGGCGGTTTTGAGCCGTTCGTGCGTTTCAGCGCGGTCAATGCTGCGGATGGCCGGCAGCGGGTGGATGTCACAGTGACTGACGATGATTACGTGCTGTATGCGACGTACAGTAGCGATGGCGCCAAGGCGCAACCCGAAATCCTGCGCATTTGGGGGCCGACATCGGCGCTGTTCGCGGTCTTTCCGGCATTCATGCTGACCATGGTGTTCAGCCGGTTGTTCAGGCGTTGGCGGGAGCGGCGCCGGGTCAGCGACGCCGGGTGATCAAGGGCTTGCTCAGTTAAACGCTGAAATGCCGGTCTGCGACCGTCCCAGCACCAGGGCGTGGATGTCGTGGGTGCCTTCCAGCGTGTTCACGGTTTCGAGATTGAGCATGTGCCGGATCACCGGGAATTCGTCGGAGATGCCGTTGCCGCCGAGCATGTCGCGCGCGGTGCGCGCAATCTCCAGCGCTTTGCCGGTGGAATTGCGCTTGAGCAGGGACACCATTTCCGGCGTGGCCAGCCCCTGATCGCGCAGCCGGCTGACATGCAGGCAGGCAAGCAGACCGAGCGCGATTTCGGATTGCATGTCGGCGAGTTTCTTTTGTATGAGCTGGTTCGCAGCCAGCGGACGCCCGAACTGCCGGCGATCCATGGTGTATTGGCGCGCGGTGTGCCAGCAGGCTTCGGCAGCGCCCAGCGCGCCCCAGCAAATGACGAACCGCGCATTGTTCAGACAGCCGAACGGCCCCTTCAGTCCGGACACATTAGGTAAAAGGTTGGCCTCGGGCACAAACACGTCGTCCATGACGATTTCGCCGGTGGGTGAAGCACGCACCGAAAACTTGCCTTCGATCTTGCGTGTGGACAAACCTTTCATGCCGCGTTCGAGGATGAAGCCGCGGATCACGCCGCCGTCGTCCTTGGCCCAGACGATCATGATGTCGGCAATCGGTGCATGGGTGATCCACAGTTTGCTGCCGCTCAGGCGATAACCACCTTCAGTGGTGCGCGCACGGGTGAGCATGCTGCCGGGATCGGAGCCGTGATCGGGTTCGGTCAGACCGAAGCAGCCGAGCAGTTCGCCGGTGACCATTTTAGGCAAATACTTTTGTCGTTGTTCTTCGGTGCCATAAGCATAGATCGGCGTCATCGCCAGGCCGCTTTGCACGCCGCAGGCGGAACGGAAGGCGGTAT
>JAKFUJ010000455.1 GCA_021732805.1 Betaproteobacteria bacterium
TTCCTTCACCAACCAGACGCTGGCCCAGCTTGAGCTCTACACCCAGGGCGACAAATACAAAAACGAAGTCTACGTGCTGCCCAAGCACCTCGACGAAAAAGTCGCGCGCCTGCACCTGAAAAAGCTCGGTGTTGAGCTGACCGTGCTCAACGAGAAGCAGTCCGCCTACCTGCAGATGCCGGTGGAAGGTCCGTACAAGGCGGAGCATTACCGCTACTGATTGACGACGCATCCAGAATGGATCCATAATACATCCGATTTAAATCCATTCCGGAGCTTTTATGGCTGTCAATTTGTCGATCAAGAATGTGCCTGATGCCGTGGCAGACGCACTGCGTGCGCGGGCGGAACGCAACCACCGCTCACTGCAAGGGGAGTTGATGGCCATACTCGAAGCCGCCGCAAACGGTCCCAATCAGGCTCATGCAAACGCGCCCGGCGTCCGATATGACGTTGCCCAAGACGCGCCGCCATCCGACCGCCTGCTGGAGCGCCTGCGCGCCATTGCGGGTGATCGCGGCATCGACACCACGAAGCGGCTCACGCGCGAACAGGCGCACGACCGCACACAACTGCGCAAGGCCGGCATCTGACCATGCCGGCGCATTGCCTTGACACCAACGTGCTGTTGTATGCGTTCTCGACTGCGCCGCGCGACGCGGCCAAGGCAACCATCGCCCGTGACTGGATCAGCCGCGAAGACTGGGGGGTCACCATGCAGGTACTGCAGGAATTCTACGTCAATGCCGTGCGCGTCCCCGGCGCGCTCGGTCATGACGATGCGCTCGCCATGATCGAGGAAATGGCCAGCAGCCGCCCGGTTGCCGCGACCGACCCGCCCCTGATGCGACACGCGCTGCAACTGAAAGACCGCTACGGCATTGCCTACTGGGATGCCGCCGTGGTTGCCGGCGCGCGCCGGCTGGGCGCATCAGTACTGGTCACGGAAGACCTGTCCGACGGACAGAATTACGGTGGTGTACGGGTCGTGAATCCGTTTGCCTGAGCAAAATCCAATGGGCATGTTCGACACCATCTACTGCCGCCGACCTCTTCCCGATGGCCGGCAAACCAGCGAAAGCTTCCAGAGCAAGAGCTTGTGCAATTGTCTGTGCGTATACGAAATTACTGCGGATGGCCGGTTTCGCGAACTTGAACTCGACGATCAAGGGCAACCCGTTCCGGGAAAATCACGCGATACCGGATTCCACGGCTTGATGCGTTTTTATACCCACACAGATCACGAACTCAACGAGTATGAAGCCAAGTTCACTGATGGTACGATCGTCGAATTAAGGTTCGCACACGAATCACGCTGTGACGAGCATGGCATGCTCGTGAAAATGGATCCCCGACCATGACGCCGCGCGAACGTTTCAGGTTTGTCCACGCTGATTGATATTCAGAACAAGGTGGCTTTGATGGAATCACAGAAAAAATTTTCCCGCAGCTTCAGCTTTGAATTCTTCCCGCCGAACACGCCGGAAGGCGCGGAAAAACTCGCGCAGACCGCGAAACAACTGGCACAGCTGAAACCGAAGTTTTTTTCGGTGACTTACGGCGCCGGCGGCTCAACCCGCGAACGCACACTGCGCGCGGTGCAGGACCTGCGTGCCGCCGGTCACGCGGCGGCACCGCACATTTCATGCATCGGTTCATCACGCGATGACATCCGCGAAATCCTGCGTGAATACCAGAACAACGGCATCCGCCATGTGGTGGCGCTGCGCGGTGACCTGCCGTCGGGTACTGCTGCGTCCGGCGAATTGCACTATGCCAATGAACTGGTTGAGTTCATCCGTGCCGAATTCGGCAGTCATTTTCACATCGAAGTAGCCGCCTATCCTGAATATCATCCACAGGCGAAAAACGCTCAGGACGACCTGCTGAATTTCAAGCGCAAGGTTGAGGCCGGGGCGGACTCGGCGATCACCCAGTATTTCTACAACACCGATTGTTATTTCCATTTCGTCGACGAATGCGAGGCCATGGGCCTCAGCCTGCCGATTGTGCCGGGCATCATGCCCATCGGCCGCTTCTCACAACTGGCCAGATTTTCAGATGCCAGTGGCGCGGAAATCCCGCGCTGGATCCGCCGCAAGCTGGAAGGTTACGGCGACGACACGGCATCGATCCGCGCCTTTGGGCTGGATGTGGTGACGCAGCTGTGCGATGACCTGCTGAGCGCGGGCGCACCGGGGCTGCACTTCTACACCATGAACCAGGCGGGGCTGACGACGACGATCTGGCAGCGGCTTGGCCTGTAGCCGCGATCACTGACGGGAGGAGCATCGTGCAGGAAAACCTGAACCGGACGCCGCCGACCGCAACATCGGATCAACTCGAACTGGCGCATGCCGCGAAAGCGCGCTCGCCCGCGGAGGCGGCGGCACTGCTGGCCGAATATCCGGCCGCGACCATCGCCGCCGTGCTGCAGCAATTGCCGCCGGCGCTGACCCAGGATGTGCTCGCCGAACTGCCGGGCGGCCTGATCGACGGCATTGCGCAGGTCGCGCCGCCGGAAACCGTGGCGCAATGGCGCATCAACCAGAATTACGCCGACGGCACCATCGGCCGCATGATGGAGCCGGTGCGGGCGATGTTCCGTCCGCAGATGTCGGTGCGGGATACGATCGAGCGGTTGCGCCCGCTGGTGCAGACCGCGTTCATCACCTACGGCTACGTGACCGACGACGCCGGCAAACTGCTCGGCATCATCACCATGCGCGACCTGCTGTTTGCCGACGATCAGGTGTCGCTCGAATCGCTGATGCTGCGCAATGTCTTTTCCCTGACTCCGGATTTGCCGCTGGCCGATGCCATGAAGCTGGTGCTCGACCGCCATTACCCGGTGTATCCGGTGTGCGACGGCAACGGCATGCTGCTGGGTCTGGTGCGCGGCCAGACCCTGTTCGAGGAACAGGCCTTCGAGATCACCGCGCAGGTCGGCAGCATGGTCGGCGTTGAGAAGGAGGAACGGCTGGCAACACCACTGCAGAGCAGCTTCAAGTTCCGCCATCCGTGGCTGCAGATCAATATCGCCACCGCTTTCGTCGCCGGCGCGGTGGTCGCCATTTTCCAGGACACCGTGGATCGCCTGGTCATCCTCGCGCTGTTCCTGCCGGTACTCGCCGGGCAATCGGGCAACACCGGCTGCCAGGCGCTGGCAGTAACGCTGCGCGGCATGACACTGGGTGAACTGAAATCCGGCATGGAACGCGCGCTGGTCATCAAGGAAGCCTCACTCGGCGCATTGAACGGCGCTTTCACCGGACTGGTGGCGGCGCTCGGCATGTTCATCGTCGCGAGTTATCAGCACAATCCCGACGCATTGCTGCTCAGTATCGTGGTATGGATTGCGCTGGTCGGGAGTTGTGTCGCCAGCGGCATCAGCGGCGCCATGGTCCCCCTGACGCTGAAGCGCTTCGGTTTTGATCCGGCGACGGCCTCCAGCATTTTCCTGACCACCGCCACTGATGTGGTCAGCATGGGCCTGCTGCTGGGACTGGCCGCGCTGCTGATCTAATCTTTGAGCGCCGACAAAAAAAGCCGCCTGATGGCGGCTTTTTTGATATTGCGTGAAAACTTATGCAGCCTTGGCTTCTGCCTTGCGTTTCTTGGCCTGCGCCGCGGTGTTGTGCATGGACGCATAGGCTGCATGGGCCGCGGCTTCGGCATCACCGACGTGCACGTCATAACCCATGTCTTCCAGCACCGAACCCAGCGCCGACAGACACAGCATCACGTTGTCGGGACGGCAGGAATAACCCATCAGCCCGAAGCGCCAGATTTTTCCGGCGAGCGGTCCGAGGCCGGCGCCGATTTCGAGACCGAATTCGCTGAGCAGCGTCTTGCGCACTTCGGCTTCGTTGACGCCTTCCGGGCAGCGCACCGCGTTCATCTGCGGCGCCTGATACTGTTCGTGGACCAGGAACTTGAGGCCCATCGCCTCGAGGCCGGCTTTCAGTGCGGTATGGTGACGGGTCACGCGCGCCCAGGCGTTCTCCAGACCTTCTTCGCGAATCAGCAGCAGCGCTTCGTGCAGCGCAAACAGCGAATTGGTCGGCGCAGTGTGATGATAAGTGCGCGTGGTCTCGCCCCAGTAGCCGCGCAGCAGGTTCATGTCCATGAACCAGGAATGAATCTTGTCCTTGCGCGCCGCCACGGTATCGACCACCCGCTCCGAGAACGTCACCGGCGACAGGCCCGGCGTGCACGACAGGCATTTCTGGCTGGCGGAATACGCGGCATCAATGCCCCATTCATCGACCAGCACCGGCGAACCGCCGAGCGAAGTCACGGCATCGACAATGGTCAGCGCGTTGTACTTGTGCGCGATCTCGACCAGGGTTTTGGCATCGGACAGCACGCCGGTGGAGGTCTAGGCATGCACAAACGCAACCAGGC
>JAKFUJ010000053.1 GCA_021732805.1 Betaproteobacteria bacterium
GATGATCATGAGTGCTGTCTCTGTTTGGGCGGTGGCGGTGAGCGCCCAGGGGCTGAAGGATCCGACGCGTCCACCAGCCGCCCTGTTTGCCCCGGCCGCAGATGGCGCGGTTGCCGGGGGCCCGGTGCTGCAGTCGGTGATGCTGTCGTCCGGCCGCAAGGTGGCGGTGATCAGTGGCGAGATGGTGGTCTTGGGCGGACGTTACGGCTCGTCGCGACTGGTGCGATTGACCGAGAGCGAGGCGGTGTTGAGGGATGGATCGGAAACAACGGTGCTGAAGCTGTATCCGCTGGTGGATAAACGCGTGGCCGGCAGCGCAAAACCCGGCGCGGGCAAAACGACAAAATGAACATGAACAGGTGGAATGACATGCAACGATGGATGCTCGTCGCAACGATGGCGGTTGCCGCTGGTTGTTCCCAATTGGAGAAGCAGCACCCGAATGTCACGCGGGACAGCATCAATAAGGAACTCGATCAAGCAGCGAGCGAGCGCAAGGCGGTGTCACCGGACGCAGTCAGCCGCGCGCTCCTGCCGCCGCTGGTGGTGGAAATGCCGCGGGCCGATGTTCAAAAACCCGAGACACGCTTCGACCTGTCGGTCAACAATGCCCCGGCCGCACAGGTGTTCATGGCCATCGTATCCGGCACGCCTTTCAGCATGGTGCTGCATCCGGATGTCAAAGGCGAAATCTCGGTCAACCTGAAGGATGTGTCGGTGACCGAGTCGCTGAACACGCTGCGTGACCTGTATGGTTTCGACTATACCGTGCAGGGCAACCGCATCGTGGTGCTGCCGGCGGCGCTGCAGACGCGCATTTTCCAGGTCAATTACCTGCAGGCCCAGCGCAGGGGCAGAACCGAAACCCGCGTCAGTTCCGGATCGATTACTGACGGTTCGAGCAGCCCGGGTTCACCGGCGCCCGGCGCGGTGCCAGTGCCTGTGACAGGACCTACGGGCGGCACCGGTACCCGCGCTACCGAGAGTTCGCGGGTAACAACGAGTTCGGACTCCGATTTCTGGGGGGATGTCCAGAAATCACTGATTGCCATACTCGGCGGCGGCGCCGGGCGCAACGTAGTGGTCAATGCCCAGTCGGGTGTGATCGTGGTGCGGGCGATGCCCACCGAATTGCGCAGCGTCGACCAGTTCCTCAAATCCATGCAGCTGATCGTCGAGCGGCAGGTGGTGCTGGAAGCGAAAATCATCGAGGTGTCCCTGAGCGACGGTTATCAGGCTGGCGTCAACTGGGCGGCCTTCCGTGACGGCAACACGCGCTTTAGTACGGGCGTACTTGCTCCAGGAGCTGTGTTGCAGCGGAATGGAAACATCAGTGCGCCGACGGCCCGTGGACCCGATGGCTCGGTGCTGGGCAATTCTTCCATTGTCGGTGGATTCACGGGTGCTGTGGCGAGCGGCCTTGGACTCGGGACAGGGGCCGCTGGCGGGGTGTTCGGCCTTGCGTTGCAGACGCAGAATTTTGCCGCGCTGCTGTCTTTCCTCGAAACCCAGGGCGGCGTTAACGTGCTGTCCAGTCCGCGGGTGGCGACCATCAATAACCAGAAAGCCGTGCTCAAGGTCGGCACCGACGAGTTTTTCGTAACCAATGTCAGTACCACTTCAAGCACCAGCGGCACCAACACCACAGTGACGCCGACGATCACCGTGGCGCCGTTTTTCTCGGGCATCGCACTGGACGTCACGCCGCAGATTGATGGCGAAAACAACATCATCCTGCATATCCACCCTTCAGTCAGCAATGTGACCGAGCAGCGCAAGCTCATCGATCTCGGCAGCCTCGGATCCTTCACGCTGCCGCTGGCCTCCAGTGATGTCAATGAAACCGATACCGTGGTTCGCGTGCAGGATGGCAACATCGTTGCAATCGGCGGTCTGATGCGCCAGCGGTCGGTCAGCGACCGCAGCCAGGTGCCTGGAGTGGGTAATGTCCCGGGATTTGGCAACCTGTTCCGTCAGCGCGATGTGAGCAATACAAAAAGTGAGCTGGTGATCCTGCTCAAGCCGACCATCATCCACAATGATCGCAGCTGGCAGCAGGATCTGGAACAGACCCGCGACCGCATACGCGCACTGACCGCTCCGGAGCCGCAACGGTGATACGCTGGCGCCATGTACGAAGCGCATTTCGGGCTGCGTGAACCGCCGTTCGGCATTACGCCGGACACCAGTTTTGCCTATGCCTGCAATTCCCATCAGGAAGCGCTGAACACGCTGCTGGTTGCCGCCCGTAACGGCGAAGGATTCATGAAAGTCACCGGCGAGGTCGGCACCGGCAAGACGCTGCTGTGCCGCCGGTTCCTCGCGACGCTGGATGCCCGATTCGTATCTGCCTATGTGCCCAACCCCTATCTCGAGCCGCGCACGCTGATGTTCGCGCTGGCCGACGAGCTGGGCATTGCGCTGGCGCGCGAGGCGGATCAGCACCAGTTGATGAAGGAGTTGTCGCGCGCGCTGCTCAATTTTGCGCGGCAGGGGAAAACGGTGGTGGTTTGTCTGGACGAAGCGCAGGCGATGCCGCAGGAAACGCTGGAGGCGTTGCGTCTGCTGACCAACCTGGAAACCGAGAAACGCAAGCTGGTGCAGGTGGTGCTGTTCGGCCAGCCTGAACTGGATGAACGCCTGGCGCAGGCCGCGGTGCGCCAGTTACGACAGCGAATCACATTCCAGTATCGGCTTTCCGCGCTGAATGTCGAGGAAGTCGATCATTATCTTGCGCACCGGCTGCGTGTTGCCGGTTATCGTGGCAGCCGATTGTTTGTGCCCGCAGCCGTGAGACGCATGCATCGCGCGAGCCGGGGCGTGCCGCGGCTGATCAACATCATTGCCCACAAATCGCTGCTGCTGGCTTTCGGCGCCGGCATGCAGCAGGTGCAGTCGCAGCAGGTGCGGGATGCCGCGGCTGATACGCCCGCTGCCGCACCGGTATTACGCTGGTGGTGGTTGAGTTTTGCCATGATCGTGCTGGCGGCCGGTGGTATATCGCTGGCCTATCTCCAATGAGCGTCATCAACCAGATGCTGATGGATCTCGAGCGCCGCCGCGCCTCGGGCGAAGAACGCAATCGCATTCCCGATCATGTGCGGGCATTGCCCGATGAAATGTCCGTTTCGCGCCGACCGGCAATCCTGATTGTCGTTGCGTTGTCGGCGGTGGTTGCGCTCGCGGCGGCTGTCTGGTGGTGGCGGACTGAACGGGCACCGATGGCGACGCTCCCGACCCCGGTGGTCAATGTCGTTGTGCCGGCGCCGGCGCCGGTGTCAGGGCCGGAGCCGCGGGAGGCGGAATTCATCGCGCGCCGCCTGACGCTGGATCTGTCGCGTGCGCCTGAGCCCGCGGAAGCGCCGCCGGTAACTCTGCCCGGTGATTCATCGTCGGCAGTCAGCACAGCTGCGGTCATCGCGCCCCGTGCTGCGCCGATTGCGCCGCCGGAGATTGCCTCGGAAAAACCGCGTGCGCCGGCGCCGGTGGTGAAAAAAACCGCTGAAAAAGCCGAGCCGAGCCCGGCGCCTGCGCCGGTGGAAATCGACAAACAGGTTCGTCAGCCGACGCCGCGCCTGCGCGCCGACGCCGAATATTCGAAAGGCGCGGTCGCTCTGCATCGCGGTCAGGCTGCCGAGGCGAAGCTTGCTTTCGAAGCGGCGCTGCAGGTCGATTCCGGCCATCATGGCGCCCGCCAGGCACTGGTGGGCGTACTGCTGGATGGTCGGCAACCGGCAGAGGCGATGCGTATATTGCAGGACGGTCTGCAACTGGCGCCCGCGCAATATGGTTTCGCGATGACGCTGGCCCGGCTACAGGTGGAGAACGGTGAACTCGACAGCGGCGTGCAGACGCTGGCGCGCAGCCTCGATTACCCCGGCGTCAGTCCGGACTACATCGCGTTTTATGCCGGATTGCTGCAGCGTCAGCAGAAACATGGCGAAGCCGCTTTGCAGTTCCAGCGCGCGCTGCAGCGCAGGGGCAGTGTCGGCGTGTGGTTGTTGGGATTGGGCATTTCACTGGAGGCATTGGGGCGCGGCCCGGATGCGCAGGAAGCCTACCGGCGGGCGAAAGCCAGCGGGAATCTGTCGCCCGACCTGCAGGCTTTTGCCGACCAGAAACTGCGCTGAAAGCGGACCTGCTTATTGAGTATTCCCAAAAACATGACAGCCTCGCCAGAGGCATGTTTTTGTCATGATTTATGCAATTCTCAATAATTACTGACAGTGCGCGCGATCACATATCCGGTAACGGTTACTGCACCGGCGCGTTTCAGGTTGCGCGCCAGTTCCCCGAGCGTTGCGCCGGTGGTCAGCACATCATCCACGACGCCGACATGGCGACCCGTGACATCACCTTCGACGACAAACGCACCACGGATGTTTT
>JAKFUJ010000066.1 GCA_021732805.1 Betaproteobacteria bacterium
ATTCTCAAAGTCGCGCGCACCATCGCCGATCTCGCCGGCGTGAAAGCGGTTACCGCTGCGCATATTGCCGAAGCCATACAGTACCGCAGGCTCGATCGCGCATGAACGCGGAATCATCGCGGCAGCCTGCGCCGGTCGCGATGCCGGCGCTGGCCATCATTCTCGCCGCATTGGCGATGATCGGCCCCTTCACCATCGATACCTACCTGCCTTCTTTCCCTTATCTTGGCGCCGATCTGCAGGCGACCCCCGCGCAGATGCAGCAGACGCTGAGTCTGTATCTGTTCACATTCGCGCTGATGACGCTGTTTCACGGCACGCTGTCGGATTCCTTTGGTCGCCGGCCGGTGATCATCGCGAGCCTGGTGCTTTATGTGGTGACTGCGGCGGGCTGCGCGCTGGCGACCACTTTGCCGCAACTGCTGTTCTGGCGCGCGGTGCAGGGCTTGTCTGCCGGCGCCGGCATTATCGTCGGCCGCGCGATCATCCGTGACAGCTTTGGCGGGAATGAGGCGCAGCGGCTGATGTCGCTGGTGACGATGATTTTCGGCATCGCGCCGGCGATTGCACCGGTGATTGGCGGCTGGCTGCAGAATCTGTCGGGCTGGCGCAGCATTTTCTGGTTTCTCGCCGCCTTTGGCGTGGCGCTGCTGATCGCCGTGATGCGTCGTCTCCCGGAAACCCATCTCAAGGCATCACGCCAGCCGTTTCAGGCCGGACCGCTGCTGCGTAACTATCTGCGCTTGGGCAGCGATCCCAAACTGGTGCTGCTGTGTCTTACGATCGCGTTCAACTTCTCCGGATTCTTTATTTACGTGGTGTCGGCGCCGGCAGTGATTTACGGATTGCTGGGCATGACCGAAAAGGATTTTGCGTGGCTGTTCGTACCGGGCATTTCCGGCGTCATGTTCGGCGCGTTCCTGTCGGGCCGGCTGGCGGGGCGGATGTCGCCGCAGCGCACGGTATCCGCCGGCTACCTGACGATGTGCGCCGCGGCCCTGTTCAATCTGGCTTACTGCATGTGGTTCCCGCCGGCTTTGCCGTGGACGGTGCTGCCGGTGATGCTCTATACCGTTGGCATGGCGCTGGCGATGCCCAGTGTGACGCTGATTGCGCTGGAGTTGTTTCCACAGTTGCGCGGGATGACCTCGTCGCTGCAGGGATTCGCGCACAGCCTGGTCGCGGGTATTGCCGCCGGGATTATTTCACCGCTGGTGTCGGGCAGTGCGCTGACGCTGGCCTGCGGCATGAGCGGCATGCTGCTGCTGGGCTGGCTGTCCTGGCGGCTTTACCTGCGGGTGGCCGCTGGCGGACGGTAGTGGTAGCCTCTGCCGCGGTTTTTCGCGTTTAATAACCGATCTGTCCGCCGACCATTCAAGTCGGCAGGAACCGGAGGAAAGCCATGACTCGTTCGTATCCGCCATCCGGCGCATTGACGCGCAACGCGGCCGGGTTACTCGGTGTTTCGGGTTGCGTGCTGCTGGTCGTCATCGTTGCCGTTGCCGCATGGTTTTCGTACCGGCAGCACGGTGAATCCGAGCGCGCGTTGCAGATGCAGCATGCCGGCGACATGGCGCTGGTACTCGAGGTGCATGCCCGCGATACCCTGAGCAGCGTCGATGATGCGGTGCGGCGCATCAAGCGTGCCTACGAACGCGAAGGCATGCGCACCGACCTCGGCGAATTGATGGCGGATTACCGCGATATCGCCGACTACATCGCGGCGGCCTCGGTCGCCGATGAGCGGGGGCGGCTGATCCTCAGCACACTGCCGATTCCGGAAGGTGCGGCCATTGCCGATCTGGAACACTTCCGGGCCCATGTTGAGCGCGACAACGGGGCCCCGTTCATCAACAAGCCGGTGCTGAGCAGCGTATCCGGCAAATGGTCTTTCCACATGACCCGCCGCATCAATCGCCCGGATGGTTCTTTCGGCGGCGTGGCGATTATCGCGATTGACTTTTCCTACTGGAGCCGTCTGTTGCAGGAAGGCGGCATCGGCGAGAGCGCGGCGATTGCACTGGTCGGGCGGGACGGCATCGCGCGCGCCGTGCAGGCGCGTGCCGGCGCCGCCGAAGACATGATGAAAGCGGACTGGCGTTTCCTGCTGCGTCGCATCGAAGAGGGTCAGGGTCGCGGCTTTGCCGAAGATGCCGATGGACACACCTGGGCCTACCGCAGCCTGCCGGGCTACCCGCTGCTGGTGACCGTCTGCATCGATGAACTTGAATTGGAGCGGCGGCTGGCCGCCATCCGCTCAGGCTACGTGTCGGGAGTCATGGTCGTGGCCCTGTTCGCCTTGTTGTTTGCCGCCGGCCTGCTGCTGGTGCTGCGGCGGCAGCGCATGCACATCGCCGAACGCATGCGCATGTCGGAGGCGCTGGAGCAAAGCGAGGGCCGTTTCAAGGCGATGTTCGATCATGCCGGCATCGGCATTTCGCTGCGTCCGGCGCGTGACCGGGCGTTGCCGTGGACCGCGGTCAACGACAAGTTCTGCGCGATGACCGGGTACAGCCGGGAAGAGCTGCTGCGGATGAGCGCTGCGGACATCACAACCACCGAAGGTCAGGAAGAAGCGCTGCGTGACAACGGACGGCTGTTGCGCGGCGAGATCACCAGCTATACACGCGAGAAGCAGCTGATGTGCAAGAACGGCAACCTTTTGTGGGCAACCATCTCTGTCGCCGTCTTGCCTGGCGGCGACGGCAAGCCGTTCCAGATCATGAGTACTTATCAGGACATTGACATCCGCAAGCAGGCGGAGGAACGCATGCGGCGGAGCGAACAGCGGTTTCGTGCGATGTTCGATCACGCCGGTGTCGGCATTGCCGTGCGGCCGGCGCATGACCGCAGCCTGCCGTGGCTGGAAGTGAACGACAAATTCTGTGAAATGACCGGATATACCCGCGAGGAAGCGCTGGGCATGGGTACTGCGGATATCACGGCGCCGGAGCGAACCGCAGACGCCGAACTCGACAAGGTGCGCCTGATGACTGGTGAAGTCCGCGGTTATGTGGTCGAAAAGCGTATTTTGCGCAAGGACAGGGAATGGATGTGGGCTGCGGTCTCGGTCGCGGCACTGCCCGATGCCGAGGGTAAGCCGCATCTGGTCATTGCGACCTATCAGGACATCAACGCACGCAAACTCACCGAGCAACGCCTGCGCGCCATTATCGCGGCGGAGCCCGAGTGCGTGGCAATCGTTGCGCCCGACGGCAGGTTGCTGGACATGAATCCGGCGGGATTGCGCATGTTGCAGGCGGAAAATCTGGACGAAATGCGCCGCTGGCCTTTTTTGCGTCAGGTGGCCCCGGCTTACCGCCGTGCGTTTGTCAGGCTGCAGCACCGGGTGCTGGAAGGTGAATCCGGGGTGCTGGAATTCGAGGCTTACGGCATTGCCGGAAAACCGTGCTGGCTGGAAATCCATGCAGCACCGCTGTACGACGCTTCGGGAAAGATTTCGGCGCTGCTCGGTATCTGTCGCGATGTCACTGACCGGCGTCGGGCACGGGAGGCGCTTGCCAACGAGCGCAATCTGTTGCGCACGGTTGTTGACAATCTGCCTGATCGCATACGCGTCAAAGGCCCCGACTTGCGTTACACACTGGCCAACGAAGCCTGGCGGAACGCGCGGGTTATCGGCGGACGCGACATCATCGGATTGACCAATTACGATCTGATGCCGCGCGAAAAAGCCGCGCGTTTCGAAAACGAAGATCGCCAGGTGATGACCACCGGACAGGTCAGCCTGCCGCGCGAAGTCATGGACGGCTCCCCGGAAGACGCCCGCTGGTTCATCACCACCAAGATGCCGTTGCGGGACGCTGGCGGAAACGTGATCGGAGTTGTCGGGATCAGTCGCGATGTGACTGACTTCAAGCGCCGCTCGCTGGAAGTGGAAAAACTCAACGCGGTACTCGAAGCGCGGGTAGCCGAGCGTACCGCACAGCTCACCACGACCAACGAGGAACTGGAGGCGTTTGCGTCGTCGGTTTCGCACGATTTGCGCGCGCCATTGCGCCACATCGACGGGTTGGCCGCGGCATTGGCCGAGGATTATGCGGACAAACTCGATGCCCCCGGCAAAGACTACCTGACGCGCATCCGTGCCGCCGCGGTGCGCATGGCGGGGTTGATTGAAGACCTGCTGCGGCTGTCGCGGGTGACTCGTGCTGAACTCAAGGTTGCCGATACCGATCTCAGCGATATTGCGCGCAACCTCGCCGGGGATTTGCGCCGCGAGCAACCGCAGCGTGTGGTCAAGGTGCGCATCGCATCCGGGCTGCGTGCACAGGCCGATCCCGGCATGCTGCGCGCCGCCCTCGCCAACCTGATCCAGAACGCATGGAAATTCACCGGCAACAAACCTGCGGCGACAATCG
>JAKFUJ010000060.1 GCA_021732805.1 Betaproteobacteria bacterium
GATCGCGCTGCTGAGCCAGGCCGGCTACCGGGTGCTGGTGGCCACCAACCAGTCCGGCGTCGGCCGCGGCCTGTTTGAAATGGCCACGCTGAACGCGATCCACGACAAGATGCACCGCGCGCTGGGCCTCGCCGGCGGCCGCATCGACGGCATTTTCTACTGCCCGCACGCACAGGACGCCGGCTGCAACTGCCGCAAGCCGCAACCCGGCTTGCTGGAAGAAATCGAGCGCCGTTTTGGCGTCAATCTCGAGGGCGTGCCAATGATCGGCGATTCGCTGCGCGATCTGCAGGCCGCCGCTGCCGTCGGCGCGCAACCGATCCTGGTGCTCACCGGCAAGGGCAAATCCACGCGCAAGGGAGGCAGTCTGCCCGAAGGCACCGTCATCCACGACGATCTCGCGACCGCCGTGCGCAGCCTGCTGCAATGATGCTGCTATTAATTTTTTCCAAAAACATGACAGCCTCGCCAGAGGCCTGTTTTTGTCATTATTTATGCAATTTCCAATAATGGCGCTGCGTTCCACGCTGTTTGCCGCGTTCCTGATTCTGATCACCCCGGTTTTCGCGGCCATCGCGCTGCTGACCTTCCCGCTACCGGCGCTGGTGCGTTATCGCATCATTTCCATATGGACGCACTGTGTGATGTGGGCGGCACGCGTCATCTGCGGCATTCGCTATCGCGTGATCGGCCGCGAAAACATCCCCGCTGAACCCTGCATCATCCTGTCTAAACACCAATCAGCCTGGGAAACGCTGGCGTTCCAGCAGATTTTTCCGCCGCAGGTCTGGGTATTAAAACGCGAACTGCTGCGCGTGCCGTTTTTCGGCTGGGGTCTGGCCATGCTGTCGCCGATCGCCATCGACCGCAGTTCGCGGCGCGAGGCGTTGCAACAACTGGTTGAACAGGGTGTGGCGCGGCTGGCCGCCGGATTCTGCATCGTCATTTTCCCGGAAGGCACCCGCATCGCGCCGGGTCAGCGTGGCAAATACCGCCCGGGCGGCGCCCGCCTTGCGGTGCAGACCCGCACCACGGTCATTCCGGTCGCGCATAACGCCGGCACCTGCTGGGGCCGCAATGCCTTCCTCAAACGTCCGGGCCTGATTACCGTCAGCATCGGCGCGCCGATCCAGCCCAATGGTGAAAATGCCGAAGCTTTGGCCGGGCAGGTCGAGGACTGGATCGAAAACGAGATGCTGCAACTCGACGCCCGCTGATGATCCACAGTCCCGGCCTGCAATCCGCACAGCCGCTGCGCGCGTCGCCGGAACCCGCCCCGGCGATCGAACTGGATGGTCATCACATTGCTTATACCCTACTACGGACCCGGCGCCGGCGCACGATCTCGTTGCTGATCGATGAGCGCGGCCTGCGTGTCGCAGCGCCGCTGAAAGCGCCGCAGCGCGCCATCGACGATCTGTTGCGTGAACACGCCGCATGGGTAATCCGTAAAGTCCGGGACTGGCAGCAAAAGCGCCCGCCGCCGCGGTTATGGATCGCCGGCGAATCATTGATGCTGTTTGGCGCATCCGTCACGCTGGAAGCGCACACCGGCATCGTTTTGCCGCAACTGGAACAGAATCGACTGCTGTTTAATCCGCAACTCGCGCCGCCCGCCATTGAATCCGGTGTGCGCGGCTGGCTGAAACAGCAGGCGCTGTCGTACTTCACCGATCGCTGTACCGATTTCAGCGCGCAACTGGAATTGCCGGCGCCTGCAGTACGTCTGTCAAATGCACGCACGCGCTGGGGCAGTTGCCATGCCGGCGGCCGTATCCGCATGAACTGGCGGCTGGTGCAGACGCCGCCGGCTTGGATCGCTTACGTCGCCGCGCATGAAGTCGCCCATCTGCGCCAGATGAATCATTCGCCGGCGTTCTGGCATACCGTCGCCGCGCTGGTGCCTGATTATGCCGAGCGGCGCAGCGCATTGCGCCGCGATGCGCATCGTTTTCTGCTGCTGTAAGCGGCAATCGGCAAAAGTGGCTGTGCTACACTTTCTGCCACTTCCCGCGCGAGTCTTCCAGTGCGTCTGACGCTGTTTCTGATGATCCTGATGCTGTCCGTCGCCGGCTGCGGCTACAAAGGCCCGCTGTATTTGCCCAAAGACAAACCGGTCGCGGCAAAACGCAAACCGGCGCCACCTGCGCCTGCATCGGCACCGATGCCTGCACCCGCCACTGATCCTTCTGTGCAGCCATGAACCCGTTCAGCTATCGCAACGGCGAACTGTATGCGGAGCAAGTGCCGCTGTCGCGCATCGCTGCGCAATTCAGCACACCCTGCTACGTTTATTCACGCTTGGAGCTGACCCGGGCCTGGCGTGATTTTGATGCCGCCTTTGGCGATCGCGACCATTTGCTGTGTTATGCGGTAAAAGCCAACCCCAGCATCGGTGTACTCGACGTTTTTGCGCGTCTGGGCAGCGGTTTTGACATCGTTTCTGGCGGCGAACTGGCACGGGTCATCGCCGCCGGCGGCGATCCGCGCAAAGTGGTGTTCTCCGGTGTCGGCAAGACCGCCGCCGAAATGCGCCAGGCGCTGCAGGCCGGTATTTTGTGTTTCAACGTCGAATCGGCGCCCGAACTGGAGTTGTTAAACCAGGTTGCCGGCGACATGGGCATGACCGCGCCGGTCAGCCTGCGCGTCAACCCCGACGTCGATGCCAAAACCCACCCCTACATCGCCACCGGACTCAAGGAAAACAAATTCGGCGTGGCCTGGACTGACGCGCAATCGATTTACCGCCGCGCGCGCGAACTGCCGCACCTGCGCATTGAAGGCGTCGATTGCCATATCGGCTCGCAGCTGACGGAAACGGCGCCTTTTATCGCTGCGCTGGAACGGGTGCTGACGCTGGTCGATGCTTTGGCGCGCGACGGCATCACCATCCATCATCTCGATCTCGGTGGCGGGCTCGGCATCCGTTATCAGGATGAAACGCCGCCGCCAGTTACGGAATACGCGCAGGCGCTGCTCAAGGTGCTCGGCAACCGTCCGCAGAAACTGCTGTTTGAACCGGGCCGGCTGCTGACCGGCAACGCAGGGGTGCTGTTGAGTACCGTTCTCTACCTGAAACCGGGGCTGGAGCCGGGACAAAGCAAGAATTTCGCGATCGTCGATGCCGCAATGAACGACCTGATGCGCCCGGCGCTGTACGAAGCCTGGCATGACGTACTGCCGCTGCGCGAAACCGCATCCGGCGGCAAGTCATACGACATTGTCGGCCCGGTCTGCGAAAGCGGCGACTTCCTCGCGCGCGACCGCCAACTGTCTGTAAATCCGGGGGATTTGATAGCCATCGCATCGGCCGGCGCATATGGCATGAGCATGTCCTCCAACTACAACACCCGGCCACGAGCCGCCGAAATCATGGTCGATGGTGATCGCATGCACCTGATCCGCGACCGCGAAACCGTCGCCATGCTGATGGCAAACGAGCATCGTTTGCCGGATTGAATCCGGATTGGAATCGGATTGAAACCGGATTGAAAACCGCAAAAACGGTACCGAGTACGTACTTTTGCGTTGCAATACGCTGTTGTCGTAAATCCACAACCGGATTCACTTGATCAAAAAAACTTGACAAAGGTATTGCATTTATTTTTCTGCTTAGCATAGAATTGGCGCACCGAACACGGTTCTCGCCAAATTTTCTGGTTTGAACGCGGAACAACGGTTAACAAAACGTTGTGAAATGTTCTTGAAAATCGTGTGCTGGTGGTGCGGAACAAATCCCGCATTCAAACGATGCCTAAGTTAACTTTCAAGGAGACGATTATGGCAGCGAAGAAAAAAGCAAAGAAAAAAGCAGCTAAGAAGAAAGCATCCAAGAAGAAGTAGTAGTACTTGCGAAGGCCGGGCAACCCCCGGCCTTCGCATTTAAAGCGTACTGAAAACGGTTTTAAATTTTTAATATCCTCTCCTGCGCATTCCCCGCGCGTTGTGTTCCGGCATTACTGCCGCACTCCTTTTCTCAGATCTTTGCGCTTCATTGAATCAACTGGTGTTGCGCCACGCATTGCACTTGCACGCTGATTTAATAAAATAATCAATAAAATCAATTACTTATGCTGTTTCCGTCGTTGTGCCCTGCGCGCATCAGGAATGCACCGCCAGGCTGCGATCAATTTCAGGGATTGAGTTGCCGGTATACGGCATCGGCGACGCGCAACAACTCGGCGCGATCCGATTCGCCGGATAGTGCGTAGCCAAGTCGACCGTCTATCCAGTAGAACACGCCGACACTATTTTCCTGCGCGAAGCGGAACGCGGTTTGATCGCGCACTTCTTTGCTGACTCTTACATAAAGAGTCAGACGCTGGCCTTTGATGTCCTGATACATGAACTGCGCCGCCGGTCCGCGTTCACCGGGC
>JAKFUJ010000424.1 GCA_021732805.1 Betaproteobacteria bacterium
GGTCCATGCCGCGCATGGCTACCTGATACACCAGTTCCTGTCGCCTCTGGCCAACCGGCGCGAAGATGCTTACGGCGGCGACTTGCAGGGACGCATGCGCCTGTGTCTGGAAATCATCGAGGCCGTGCGTGACGCCTGGCCCGCCGGCAGGCCGCTGTTCCTGCGCGTGTCGGCGGTCGACGGCAGCGGAGGATGGAGCATGGATGACACGGTGGTGCTGGCACGCGAGGCCAGACTGCGCGGCGTGTCGGTGATCACGACGTCATCCGGGGGCATCGCCGGCCCGGGAACCGCCGCGCCGGTGCCGCGGGCGCCCGGATACCATGTGCCTTATTCGACGCGGGTGCGCAGCGAAGCGGAAGTGATGACGATTGCGGTTGGATTGATCACCGAAGCGGGGCATGCGGAACAGATACTGCGCAACGGCGAGGCCGACATGATCGCGCTGGCGCGTGAAATGCTGTGGAATCCGCACTGGCCCGCGCATGCCGCGCAGCAACTGGGTGTTGCGGATTATCTCGATCTGCTGCCCTTGTCATACGCCTGGTGGCTGAAGCGGCGCGAGGATATCCGGCGCGTGACCCGCGAAGCGCAGGCTGCGGAAAGCCGCAAGGGCGGCTAAAGCCTGTGCTGCACGATCCATGGCGCGCAGGACACGGCTTACAGTTACAGTGCCTTGATGCCCGCAGCCCTGACGATTTTCCCCCAGCGTTCGAGATCTGATCTGATCAGTGCGCGAAATTCCCCGGGCGTGGTCGTTGCGGGCTCGATCAGCATGGCTTTATAGCGCTCCTGCACCGAGGGGTGGTTCACCGCGGCCTTGATTTGCGTTTCCAGTTCGGTTACCCGCGGCGCGGCCAGTTTTGCCGGCGCCAGCACACCAAACCAGTGGAACAGGGTCATGCCGGGCAAGCCCGATTCGGCAAAGGTGGGAACGTCCGGTTGCGCGGGATTGCGTTTGTCCGTGGTCACGCCGATGGGCCGCAAGCGTCCGGATTTGACGAATGCGATGGCGGCGGGCATCGATGTAAAAACCGCATTCATTTCACCGGCGACGGTTGCCGCCACCGCCGGGCCGGCGCCTTTGTACGGTGCATGCGTGAGTTCGATGCCCGCGCCGCGCATCAGCAATTCAGCCATCAGGTGGGTGCCGCTGCCGTTGCCGGCGGAGCCGATTTTGTACGTCCCCGGTTGTGCCTTGGCCAGCTTGACCAGTTCGTTTACGCTGCGCGCAGCAACGCCGGGATGCACGAACAGCCACTGCGGCGCACGTGCGACCAGCGTGATCGGTGTGAAATCGAGCAGCGGATCGTAGGGGACCTTGTCATGCACTGCCGGATTGATGGTATGCGGCATGTCCTGCAGAATCAGCGTGTAGCCGTCGCCTGGCGCACGAGCGAGAATCGCAGTGCCGATCATGCCACCGGCGCCCGGCCGGTTATCGACGACGAAGGGCTGGCCCATGGTTTCGGTCAGCCGCTGGCCAAAGAGTCGCGCCAGAATGTCGGAACTGCCGCCCGGCGCATAAGGCACGATGAAACGCACCGGTTTGTCGGGGTAATCCGCGGCGGCCGCCGGCATCATGATCATGGCGAGGGTGACGGCGCCTATCCAGTTTCGTATCGGCATGGGGATGGCTTTCGTCCAATGGTTGACAGGAGCGACTGTTGTCATCTTACAGCCGGCGCAGCAGCCCGGCATAAGCTGCGTGGAGATTATTTGGCGACCAGACGCACACCTTGCGGCATGGCCTGCGCTTGCAGGTGCGCGTTGACCGTGTCGAGCATGCTGCGGGCAGCGGGAGACAATACACGACCGCGACGCGTGATGACGCAGATCTCGCGTTCGATCCGCGGCCCGGCCAGTTCGCGAAAGGCAAACTGGCTGAGCGGTTTCATGTGTGCGGCGAGCGCGGGCAATACCGCGATGCCGAGTCCGGCATCGAGCATGGCGTGCAGCGATCCCGTACTGGATACCTCGAGATGCGGCGTGCGCAGCATCGCCGGCAGTCCGGGGGTCGATTGCAGCGTGGTGCGGATGCCGGTATCGACGGCGAGACCGATATGGCGTTCGTCCTGCAGCCGCTTCCAGGTGAGGCGCGATTTCATGCGGCCAAATGGATGATCACGACGGCATACCACGCCGAAGCGGTCACAGATCAGCGGCCTGAATTCGAGCGCCGGATCGTCCGCCCAGCGACTGGCGATGCCGAAGTCCGCTTCCGCGGCAAGCAGGCGCCGCTGCACCGCCTGCGCGCCGCTGTCGCTGACCGCGACGCTGATGTTGGGATAAGCCGCGTTGAATTTTGCGATGACGGGCGCCAGGATCAGGGCCACCACCGAAGGCGCGGCCGCGATGCTGACATGACCGAGCTGGCGTTCGGCCACCGCCCGTACATCCGCCACCGCCCGCTCAAATTCCTGCAGCAGCCGCTCGGCCACCGGTAAAAAGCTGTTGCCTTCGCGGGTCAGTGTCACGCGGCGTGTCGTGCGGTCGAACAGCTTCAGTCCCAGCGCCTGCTCCAGTTGCTGGATGGCGGCGGTCAGCGAAGACTGGGTCAGATACATGCGCTTGGCGGCCTGGGTAAAGCTGCCTTCATGGGCCACCGTGGCAAAGCAGCGCAGGTGCTTGAGTGTGGCATTTATCGACATAAGCGAATAATAAATCGGAATTTTCTGTTTGTGAAATGAGTGGTGCGGGCCTACCATGGGTTCGCAATTGTCCGCATCGGGCAGGCCGGCGAGTCGCCGATCCATTTCGTTGGACGGGAGAATGTCATGCGCATCACTGCTTTGGGCAACCGGTTGTGGCTGTTCCATGTATTGCTGATCGCATCGTTCGCTGTTTCGGCGCAGGACTATCCGAACAAACCGGTACGTCTGATCATTCCCTGGGCTGCCGGCGGATCGACCGACTCCATCGGGCGCATTCTGGGTCCGAAGCTGGCCGACTACACCGGGCAGCAGTGGACCATCGACAACCGCGGTGGCGCCACCGGCACCATAGGCCACGCATTGGCGGCCAAAACTGCGCCCGACGGTTATACGCTGCTGCTCGCCACCAACAGCACATTCGCCATTGCGCCGCATCTCTACAAAAGTCTCCAGTACGACAACGAAAAAGCCTTTGCACCGATTGCGCTGGTCGCGATCAGCCCGCAAATCCTCTCGGTTCATCCATCGCTGCCGGTCAGGAATGCGAAGGAGCTGATCGCATTGGCCCGGGCGCAGCCGGGAAAAATCGCGTTTTCCACGGCCGGCGTCGGCGCGACCAGTCACCTGGCGACCGAACTGTTCATGAATCTGTCCGGGGTGAACATGCAGCATGTGCCCTACAAGGGCGGCGCACCTTCTGCCACCGCACTGATTTCGGGCGAGACCGCACTGTCGTTTGTCGATGTCATCACCGCGCTGCCGCAGGCCAAGGCGGGACGCCTGCGTCCGATTGCCACCAGTACTTCCAGGCGCACGCCGCTGATGGCGGATTTGCCGACCATCAGCGAATCCGGTTTGCCCGGTTTCGAGTCGGTCACGTCGTTCGCCATGTTCGCGCCCGCGGGCATCACCAGTGAAATCCTCGCCCGGCTCAACCGTGAAGTCGTCAAGGCGCTGGCCACTGAAGAGGTCAGGGAAAAATTACGCGCCCAGGGCATAGAACCGGTAGGCGGCAAGCCGGAAGATCTGGTGGCGCACCAGAGGCAGGAAATAGCTAAATGGGGAAAAGTCATACGCGAGCAGGGCATCAAGTTCGAGTAATCACATGGGTTTCTTCGCGCCGCGGCTCGACCGCATCAAACATTCCCCGAGCAACACCGCGACTCAACGTGTGCGCGAGCTGCGTGCGCAGGGACGCGATATCGTCGGGTTGACCATGGGCGAGCCGGATTTCAACACGCCGGACAACGTCAAGCAGGCGGTGATTGAGGCGATGGCACGCAATCAGACGCGTTACACCACGATCGACGGCATTACCGAACTCAAGGATGCGGTGCGTCTCAAATTCCGCCGTGAAAACCGGCTGGAATATGCCCATGACCAGATCATTGCCGGCACCGGCAGCAAGCAACTGGTGTTCAATGCGCTGATGTCCACGCTCAGTGCGGGCGACGAAGTGATCATTCCCGCGCCGTATTGGGTGTCCTATCTCGACATGACGCTGGTCGCCGACGGCACGCCGGTCAGCGTCGCCTGCGGCCCCGAACACGGATTCAAGCTGACGGCGGAGCGACTGGAGGCGGCAATCACGCCAAAAACGCGATGGCTGCTGCTCAATTCGCCGTGCAATCCGACGGGGGCTGTTTATTCCCGCGTGGAATTGAAGGCTCTGGCAGAGGTATTGCTGCGTCATCCGCAAGTCTGGGTGCTGTCCGACGA
>JAKFUJ010000193.1 GCA_021732805.1 Betaproteobacteria bacterium
GGACTATCCGAACCGCCCGATACGTTTCATCGTGCCGTTTCCGCCGGGTGGCGGCACCGACACCGTTGCACGTTTGATTGCACAGCCGCTCGGTGAGCGCCTGAAGCAGCAGGTCGTCGTCGACAACCGCGGCGGCGCCAATGCCATCATCGGTACTGATCTCGGCGCCAAGGCGCCGGCAGACGGATATACGATGGTGTACTGCCTGCCTGCCAGCGTGTCGGTCAATCCCACGCTGTACAAGCAGTTGCCCTATGACCCGATGCGGGATTTCACGCCGGTGATCCAGTTGAACAACATCGCGTTGTTGCTGGTGACCGCCAACAACCTGCCGGCGAAGAATGTTTCCGAGCTGATTGCCTTGGCCAAGGCCAGGCCCGGGCAGCTCAACTATGCCTCATCGGGTAACGGCAGTGCCGCGCACCTGGCGATGGCGCTGTTCAACGTGATGGCCGGGCTGAACATGGTGCATGTGCCGTACAAAGGCGGCGGACCGGCGCTGACCGATATTGTTTCGGGTCAGATGCACATGATGTCGGGGCCGATGATTGCCGCGATGCCGCATGTCAAATCAGGCCGCGTGCGTGCGCTGGCAGTGACCACCGCGAAACGCACCAAGGGTCTGCCTGATGTGCCGTCGATCAGTGAAACCCTGCGCGGATACGACAGCAGCATCTGGCACGGCGTGCTGGTACCGAAAGGTGTTTCTGCGGCAATTGTGCGTCAACTGAACCGCGAGATCGGCGCCGTGCTGGAACTGCCCGAAGTCAGCGAACGCATGGCCACCCAGGGCGCGGAGCCGGTGGGTGGTTCACCGGAGGCATTCGCGGCGTTGATCAAGACCGAAACCGTCAAATATTCGAAACTGCTGAAAGAGGTCGGCCTGGCGCGCAGCGTAAATCAGTAACACCGTCCCACCCACGGAGGAGCAGCAGCATGAAGGCAGGTTTCCAGTATTTTCCCGAGAGTTTCATGTGGTCGCAGGGCATGATGATTGTCATCGAGATGGCGCGCTGGGGCGGATCGGCGATCAGCGAAGTTGATCGCGTCGGTCGCCGCCTGAAAGGCAAAGTTGGCGACAACGAGGCCTGGGGCGCCGAATGGGAAAAAGAGGCACAGCGCATCGAAGCCATGGGCGATGCCGCGAAGAAGGAAGGGTTCATCCTGTCTGCCGCCGGTCATTACCTGCGCGCCGCGACCTACTATTTTGTCGGCGAACGTTTTGTCGGACTCGGCCCGAAAAAAATCGAGCTTTACCAGAGCTGCCTGCGTTGCTTCCGGCTTGGCATCAAGGATCGTTACCCGAACATCGAGCGCGTGGAAGTGCCGTATGTGCACGAAGGCAAGGCCACGACATTGCCGGCGTGGTTCATGAAGGCGCCGGGAAACAAACCGGCGCCGACCGTGTGCTTTTTCGACGGACTCGACAGTACCAAGGAACTGTCAATCCTGTTCGGTGGCGTGGAGCTGGCGCTGCGCGGCATCAACACGCTGGCCATCGACGGGCCGGGGCAGGGCGAAGCGCTGCGCTTGCAGAACATTCCCAGCCGTCCGGATTACGAAGTGCCGGGCGCCGCCGCCTATGACTATCTGGCGGCGCGTCCCGATGTCGATGCGAAACGCGTGGCGATCATGGCCTACAGCATGGGCGGCTATTACGCGCCGCGTGTGGCGGCTTTCGAGAAACGGTTTGCCGCCTGCATCGCCTGGGGCGGCCATTACGACTATCACGCGACCTGGATCACCCGGCGCAAAATTCAGGAATCCGGCGGCACCCAGCTGTCTGCCCCGCATTACCAGCTGCCCTGGGTCATGGGCATGCCGGACATGGATACGGCGATGAAAAAATGCGAGCTTTACAAACTTGAAGGCGTGGCCAGCAAGATCACCTGCCCGTTCCTGGTGACCCACGGCGAGGACGATTCCATCTCGCCGGTGGCCAATGCCAAACTGTTGTACGACGCGGTGAGTTCGAAGAAAAAAACCCTCAGGATATTCAGCGCTGAAGAAGGCGGCGCCGAACATTGTCAGGGGGACAACCGTTTTCTGGGCGCAACCTATGTCGCGGACTGGATAGCCGCCAATCTCTGATCATGATCCAACCGGAATAAATTAAACCGTTCGGGCTGAGCTTGTCGAAGCCCATGATGTAAGAACGCCCTTCGACAAGCCCAGGGCGAACGTGTGAGGAGGGCACTATGAAACTTGGCACGTGGAATATACAAGCAACCATTGCGACAATGTTGCTGACGGCACTGTGTCAGATATTGCCGGTTGCGGCGCAATCCTTTCCGGTCAAGCCGGTGCGTTTTGTCGTGCCGTACCCGCCGGGCGGGCCGCTGGACGAAGTGGCGCGGTCGGTCGGCCAGAAACTGTCGCCGGTGTGGGGACAGCAGGTGCTGGTCGACAACCGCAGCGGTGCCGGCGGCAGTATTGGCGCCGATGTGGTGGCGAAATCGCCGCCCGACGGCTACACCATGGTGCTGGCGAATTCGGGGCCGGTCACCATCAACGTTTCTTTGCGCCGCGACCTGCCCTACGATCCGCTGAAAGACCTCGCGCCGGTGACACAGATCATCGGTGCGCCGATGGTGCTGGTGGTGCATCCATCGCTGCCGGTGCGTTCGGTCAAGGAACTGATCGCGCTGGCGCGCGCCAATCCCGGCAAACTCAATTACGCGTCGGCCGGTGTCGGCAACCTGCAGCACCTCGGCATGGAGCATCTGCAGGCGCTGGCAAAAATCAAAATGAACCACGTGCCGTACAAGGGCGCGGCGCCGGCTTTCATCGACACGCTGAGCGGCCGGATCGACCTGCAGTTTGCCAACATTGTCGGCGTACTGCCGCATGTCGCGAACAAGCGTGTGCGCGCCATCGCCATTTCGGCGGCGCGCGGTTCTGCCGTCCTGCCGGATGTGCCGGGCGTGGGTGCGACACTGCCGCAGTTTGATCTCGACGGCTGGATGGGGATTTTTGTGCGTGCCGGAACGCCGCCTGAAGTCATTGCCAAACTGCAGCGCGACCTGGCGGCTGCAGTGCAGAGCGCGGATTTCCGTGAGCGATTTGCAAAACTCGGCGCCGATGTGGTGGTCGGCGGACCAGAGGGCCTGGCCAAAATCGTGCGCGAGGAAATTCCGCTGTATGCCGGCATCATCAAGTCGGCGAAGATTGTGGCGGAATGAGCCGCTGCGAAATGAAACCAGGGATTCACCGGAGCATCAGACATGTCATTTTTTGAATCGCCCCAGCTGATTGAGGCGGATGTATACGCCGCGGTGCCGGATCGATTGCGCAAGGGCGGGGCGCCGTCGAGCTGGATTGATGCCAATCATCCGGGATCGAAACTCGATTGTTTCCTCGAAGGTCCGGCATTCGACCGCGATGGCAATCTGTACATGGTCGATATTCCCTACGGTCGCATCCTGCGCATGTCACCCAAAGGCGAGTTCGATGTCGCTGCCGAATACGACGGCTGGCCCAACGGCATCGCCATCCATCGTGACGGTTCGATTTTTATTGCCGATTACCGTCGCGGCATCCTGCGCTGTGATCCAAAGAGCGGGCGCGTCGAGGATTTTTTGACGCACAACCAGTCCGAAGGTTTCAAAGGCGTCAACGATCTGACGTTTGCCTTGAACGGCGATCTGTATTTCACCGATCAGGGCCAGACCGGCATTCATGATCCGACCGGGCGGGTGTATCGCCACGGCAGCGATGGTCGCCTTGACTGTCTGATCAGCAACGGCCCCAGCCCCAACGGCATCGTGCTCGATCCGCAGGACAAAGTACTGTACGTGGCGATGACGCGTGCCAACTGCATGTGGCATTGCCCGCTGAAAGGCGGCGGCATTTCAAAGGCCGGCGTGTTCGCGCTGCTGCCCGGCATCCATGGCCCCGATGGTCTGGCGATGGATGAGGCGGGCAATCTGTCGGCGGCGCATGCGCGGCCCGGCATCGTCTGGCTGTTCAGCCCGCTGGGGGAGCCGCTGTGTCGGGTGCAGAGCAGGCACAAGGGCAATCGCATGACCAACATGGCGTATGGTGGCGCGGATCGCAAAACGCTGTATGTGGTTGATTCCTATCGCGGCGAAATTCTGACCGCAACCATGCCGTTGGCCGGTAAAGCGCTTTATTCCCACCTCGGAGTGGTATAAAAATAATGAATAAAATCAATTACTTAGAAATGTCGGTGATTTTGATGGGCATGATAGTGCCCGCTCAGGCGCAGACCTATCCGACGCGCGCCGTGCGCCTGATCGTGCCGTCGTCGCCGGGCGGCGGCACCGATATTTCAGCGCGCATCCTTGCGCCACAACTGACGCAATTCCTCGGGCAGCAGGTCGTCGTTGAAAACCGTCCGGGTGCA